>JBBRFR010000062.1:0-13971 GCA_038241485.1 Burkholderiales bacterium | reverse complement strand
AGGAACAGGCCCCACACGCCCCACAGCGCGCCCCAGAACACCAGGCCGATGAACACCGCGGCCGGGTTCATCTTGGCCGCGCGGCCTTGCAACCAAGCCGACACCACGGTGCCGATGAAGGTCGACATGACCACCAAGAAGGTGGCCATGCCGAGTGCTGCGCCCCACGTTTCGTAGGCAAGAAAGGTTTCAGCCGCGCCCAGGCCGGTGAGGAGCGCCATGCCCAGGTAGGGGATCACGTGCAACACCGCCGCTGCGATGCCCCAGCCCGCCGCGTCGGGCAGGCCGGCGATCAAGAAGGCGATCCAGACCGAGATGCCGATCAAGGTGTTGGTGATCAGCAGCACGCCGGCATACAGGCGGATCTGGCGCGCGCTCTCCACCAGCGCTGCCTGGGCACGGTCGTAGGCCGCGGGGTGGTCGCCCCAGAGGCCGAGAAAGCGTTCGGTCAGCGGCCGCCCGCCAATCAGCACAAAGAAGGCAATGAAAAAGATGATGGCCAATTGGCCGGCAAAGGCGATCAATTTGCTTGAGCCGGTGACGGCGGATTCGCGCAAGGCCACGGTGGCGCCGGTGGTGATGTTGTTGTTGGGGGTGGCGGCCGATGCCGCAGCCGCTGCCGAGGCTGCCGCTATTGCGCGCCGGCTCGGGCGCAGCGGCTTGGCTGACATCATGCGTTCGGTCGCACGGTCGAGCTCTTGCAGTGCGTCACGCGCGCGGCTGAGCAGGGAGTTGGCGCTGGATTCGCGCTCGGCCAGCTGTTGTGCACCGGTGCTGATCATTTCGGGCACACGCTCGGCCACGCGGACGAGCTGGCCGCCAAACGCCATCGCGCCGAGGGCGAGCGTGCCCATCACCACCGTGAGCGTGAGCACGGTCGCCGCTATGCGGCTGCGCAGCCAGCGCTCCAGCCACACCGACAGCGGCGTCACGAGCATCACGAGCATCAGGCCCGCCGTGAGTGGAATGAGAAAACGCTGGCCCCACCACAGCGCCGTGATCACAGCCAGTGAGGCGATGAGGCGGGTGGACACGCTGGCGCGCGGCGCCGGTGAGGCTTTGTCGGGGGTGTCCATGGTCAGGCCGTCGGATGTGAAAAGGCCCCGCCATTCTCTGTCGAGAGGCGGGGCCGCGAGGGGTGGGTTTTCAGGTCAGACGCGGGTTTTGTCTTTGCTGAACCACGAATCGGTGGCGGAACGTTCCCAGGCGGCGATCTGGTTTTCGGCTTCGTCCTTGGCCACGCCGTAGCGTTCTTGGATTTTGCCTGCCAGTTGGTCGCGGCGGCCGGCGACGACATCGAAGTCGTCATCGCTCAGCTTGCCCCATTGTTCCTTGGCCTTGCCGGTCACTTGTTTCCAGTTGCCTTGAATGCGATCCCAATTCATGTGTGGCTCCTTGTGGTGGGTGGTAGGTTGGGTCAGACGATCACGGGCGAATCGCGATCTCGTTCTTCACGGCCTTCACGCCATTGACCTTCCAGGTCAGCGTTTCAGCGGTGGACTTTTCGGTGCTGTTCTTGGCAAAGCCAGACAGCATCACGGTGCCGTTCAGCGTCTCGACGCTGATGCTGGTGCCGGCGACTTCTTTGTTGTCGAGCAGGCGTGCCTTCACCGCGGTGGTGATGGCCGTGTCGTCGACGTAGGCGCCTACGGTTTGTTGATCGCGCGTGACGGCGCAGCCAGCGGTGGTGAGCAGGGCGATGGCGGTTGCAGCGGCGACGAGGGTGGTGCGAATGATCATGGTGTGCTCCTAGCGGGTTAAAAAAGGGTTGTGGAAAACGGGGTGGTTCGGTGCCCACCACCCGAGGGGCGGTCTGGTGCGTTGTGGTGGGGTGTCTTCAGGCCAGCCAGTCGGCCAGCTCGTCGGCGTGCTGCTGTTCATCGCTCAAGATGTCTTCGAGCAAACGTCTTGTGGTGCTGTCTTTGTCGCCGATCAAGGCAATGATCTGGCTGTAGGCCTCGATGGCCACACGCTCGGCGATCAGGTTGGCGCGGATCATGGCCTTGAGATCGGTCGAGTCGTCGTAGGCCGCGTGGCTGCGCTCGGTCAACGAGTCGGGTGAGAAGTCGGGCTTGCCGCCGAGCTGAACGATGCGCTGAGCCAGGCGGTCGGCGTGGGCGGCTTCTTCACCCGCATGCACCATGAATTCTTCGGCGATCTTGGGTGATGACAGGCCCACGGCGGTGAAGTGGTGGCGCTTGTAGCGCAGCACGCATACCAGCTCGGTGGCGAGCGAGTCGTTGAGCAGCTTGATGATGTCGGCACGCCAGGGGCCGTAGCTCGGGGTCATTGCGCCTTGGTCGAGGCTGCGGCGTGCAGCCTCAAGGGCGGCTTCGTCCAGCGCCATCGGTGCGTGGCCGGCGATCGGCAGTTGTTTCACTTTGTCGTGCTCGGTGTGGGTGGACATGAGGTGTTCCTTGCTCGTTCCTGGCTGGCAGCGATTTCGTTGGATGGACTGTAGAAATTTGCCTCCGTCTCAACCATCGGCGCCTTGCTCCTGCGGGTGTAGGACGACACCGCAAGCCACTGTGGGTAGCGCCATCACAAAGCAGGTGTCGCCCTCTAGCTCGCGCCACGCCACCAGCTCACCGGGGTGTAACAGGCGAGCGCCCGCCGGAGCCGCGATGTTGAAGGTGGCTCGCGTCAGGATGAAGCGCAGGCTGCGGCCATCGCGCTTGAGCGTGAGCTCGGCCTCGTGCCAATGTGAGGGCAGGCACGGCTCGAAGCTCAGCGCATATGCACCCTGGCGCAAGCCGAAGATCGAGCCGATGGCCGCACGGTGCAGCCAGCCGGCCGCGCCGGTGTACCAGCTCCAGCCGCCGCGGCCCACATACGGTGGCTGGGTGTACACGTCACCCGCCATCACATAGGGCTCGATGCCATAGGCTGGGCCGCGCGTGGGGTGGGCCGCACGGTGCGCGGGGTTGAGGTAGGTGAAGTAGCGGTACGCGAGGTCATTGCCTTCGGTCGAGCCGGTGTGCAGGGTGCTGAGCTCGGCTTGCGCCATCAGGGCCCACACGCCGGCGTGTGAATACTGGCCGCCGTTTTCGCGCACCCCTGGCGGGTAAGCCTGGATGTAGCCCGCGCTCGGGGTGGCGTTCACCAGGGGCGGGTCGAGCAGCTTGATCAGCCCGGCGTCGGGGTCGACCAGCTGCTGCTCGACTGCGGCCATCGCCATGCGCGGCAAAGCTGGCGGCACGCTTTTGGCGAGCACGCTCCAGGCCTGGGCGATCAGGTCGATGCGGCCCTCGGCGTTGGCGTGTGAACCGAGCGCTGTGCCGTCGTCGAAGAAGGCGCGCTTGAACCACTGGCCGTCCCACGCGGCGCCGTTGAGCGCGCTGCGCCAACCCTGGGCGGCGTCTTCCCAGCGCTGTACGCGTGGCCCGTCGCCCCGGCTGCGGGCGATCGGCGCAAAGTCTTCGACCAGCTGGCACAAGAACCAGGCAAGCCACACCGACTCGCCGCGCCCCTCGTGGCCGACGCGGTTCATGCCGTCGTTCCAGTCGCCGGTGCCCATCAGCGGCAGGCCGTGCTCGCCTACACGCAGGCTGTGGTCGATGGCGCGTGCGGCGTGTTCGTACACCGAGGCGTCTTGGCTGCTGATCCTGGGCACGTAGTAAGCGTCTTCTGCGCCTTCAGGGATGGTGGCGCCTTCGAGAAAAGGCACACGCTCGTCGAGCAGCGAGTGGTCGCCGGTGGCGTGCAGGTAGTGCGCGCAGGCATGGGGCAGCCACAGCAGGTCGTCTGAAAAATGCGTGCGAACGCCGGCGCCAGTGGGGGCGTGCCACCAGTGCTGCACGTCGCCTTCGGCAAACTGCCGCGAGGCCGCAAGCACGATCTGCTCGCGCAGCATGTGCGGCGCCGCCCAGGCCAGCGCCATCGCGTCTTGCAGCTGGTCGCGGTAGCCGGTGGCGCCGCCCGCTTGATAAAAACCCGCCTTGGCCCACAGGCGGCAGGCCACGGTCTGGTAGAGCAACCAGCGGTTGACCATCGCGTCGAACAAGGGGTCGGGCGTTTTCACCGTGGTGGCGCCGAGCAGCTCTTCCCAGACCTCACGCACCTGCTCAATGCGCTGCACGGCGGGCACGGCCGCGGCTTGTGTGGCGAGCTGGCGGGCGGCATCGGGGTTGGCGGCGTAGCCGAGCAGGAAAACGCGCTCCACCGCATCGCCGGCCTCCAGGGTGATGCGGGTCGACAAGGCGGCGCACGGGTCCAGCCCCTGGCCCTGCTGTTTGCCAAAGTGGTCGGGCAGCACCAGGCGGCCGCGCGCATCAAAACACTCACGGCGGTCGCAGCTCCAGTCTTCGCCTTCGTCGGGGGTGTCGGTGTCACCGGCCAGGCCCAGAAAGGCGGTGCCGTCGCCGTAACCCGCCGAGTGGTCGAGCTGCGTGGCCAGCAGCGCGGTGAGTTTCTGGTCGGGCAGGCGCTGGCGGTAGAGCGTGGTGTTGACCGTGTTGCGGTCGGTGCGGCTGGCGCCCATCATCCACTCGGCGATGCCCACCGCGCGCAGCTGCAGCGTGCGGTGGCCGCGGTTGATGATGTGCAGGCGCACCTGCTTGACCGAGGTTTGCGCGTCAACACACCACGAGGCTGTCACGTCCACGTCACCACGCCGGTGGCGAATCACGCTGTAACCCTGGCCGTGCGAGATGCGGTAGCTCACACGCTCGTCGCCCCAGGCCGAGGGCGCCACGCTCCACACCTCCAGCGTCTTGCGGTCTTGCAGCAAGAACCACTCGGACGGCGTGTCGCTCACCGGGTCGTTCGACCAGGTGGTGAGCTGGTTGAGGCGGCTGTTCACGGCCCAGGTGTAGCCACCGCCCGCCTCGGATATCTGCGCACCGAAGTCGGGGTTGGACAGCACGTTGATCCACGGCCGTGTGGGGCGCACACGCGCGCTGGTGTCGAAGCGAAACTCGCCCGACTCGGCCGCAAACTCGCCGCTGGCGGCGGGCGCGGGGGCCGGCAAGGCGGGCGTCATGGGCACTGCGGTGGTCGAGGTGGCGTGCCGTTCTTCAAAGGCCTGCTCGTGCAAGCTCACCCACTCCTGCACGTGGTGCAGCAGGGGGCGGCCATCGGCGCGCAGGCGCAAGCGGGCCAGGCCGCGCAAGGTGCTCAACTCCTCGGCCGACAACTCCTCGGCACGCAGCAGGTGAAAGCCGGTGCAGGGTGGGCCCGACTGGGCTGCACTTTCCGAGTTGTGACGCTCGCGCAGCGCGGTGATGTCGTGTTGCAGCGCCATCAGGTAGGAGGTGGGCTCGGCGTTCACCACCACCAGGTCGCAGGCCACGCCGCCCCAGGCCCACAGGCGCAGGCCCTTGGCGAGCGTGCGCAGCAGGCCCATCGATTGCGCGACGCCGGCCGACACCAGCACGATGGGCCGGTCGCCCGAGATACCGAAGCGCCACAACAAGCGCCGGTCGCAGGCCTGCGCCGCGCCGCCCTGAGGGCGCGTGAGGCACAACACCAGCGCGGTGGTGAGCGTCTGGATGGCAGCGAAGTTTTCTGCGCTGAGCGCGAGCGTGCGCAGGCGAATGCCGGTCAGCGTGGCCGACATCAGCGACGCACGCTTCACGTGGCTGGCCTGACGGTACTTGTCGATCACCGCGTGCAAGGTGGCGGGCGAGTCTGACGCGGTGGTGGCGAAGGTGAGCTGCGCCTTGGCGTTGGGCTCGATGCGCAGCCGCACCGCGAGCGCGCACATGGGGTCCAGGCCGGTGTCGAGCGTGAGCGGGGTGGCGTTGTCGCTGTTTGTGTCGCTGCCTTCGTCGTGCTGGGGCAGGTCGTCAAACGAAGCCATCGGCCGCGCCGCACCTTGGTTGCGGCCCCACCAGCGCTGGCGGTCGGTCTGCACGCGCAGGCCCACCACTTGCGGGTCGGTCTCGGCCAAGAAGTGCGCGGCCAAGAGGCCTTGTTCGGTGGCCAGGCGGGGCTTGCGCTCAAACAGCACCGCCTGCTCTGAGGCCAGCCACTCGGCACGCACGAAGAGGTTTGAAAAAGCCGGGTGCGTTTCATCGGCGCGCGGGTCGGCCAGCGTCACCTCGAAGGCCGAGATCAACTCGATCTCGAGCACGCGATCGCTCAGGTTGCGCAGCTCGATCTGGCGGAACTCGATGTCGTCTTCGGGGCTGACCCACACCGTGGCGTGGGCCTGCAGCTCGGGCCAGGCAGCGTCGAAACACACCCGGTCGGCGTGGAACACGCTTCTGTAGTGCGCCGCTGGGTCAGGCGCTGGGTGCTGGGTGATCGACACCGGCTGCGGGCGCTTGTCCCAGCGCAGGTAGAAGAAGCTGCCATGCGCATCGCGCAGCGCGTCGTCACGCGAACGGGTGATGCCGGTCGCACCACGGCGGCTCCAGCCCGCGCCGTTGGCGCGCAGGGTGACGCTGTAGCGCCCGTTTGACAGCACGTGCGTGGGCTCCAGCGCAGTGGAGCCAGGCTGCACGTCGCGCAACAACGCGGGGGCACGCCGCTGCAGCGCGAGTGTGGGCGGGCCGGGCAGCGGCGCATACAACATCGACACCTCGCGCGGCACGCGCTCGTGCAAGAGCGACGACACCGCCTGGATGTGGGCATTGGCCATGCCCCAGCGCTGCGCGCAGCCGTCGCGCAACACGTTGGCGAGCGAAACGATAGTCATGCCCTGGTGGTGGGCCATGAAGGTGCCCACGCTGGCATAGGCTTCGCCACCGGCCAGACGGGCGGGTGAAAAGTCCAGCGCTTCGATGAGGCCGTAGCGCGCACGCGCCGCCAGGGCCTGCAGTGTTGCGAAGTTATCGGCCGCGAGGTGCGGTGCGATTTGCGCCGCAAGCGCGGTGGCATAGGGTGCGATCACCAGCTCGTCGGGTGGTGTGCGGCGCAGCGCCAGTCGCGGCACGCCTTGGGGCGCGTACTGGTAGGCCAGCGTGTGGTCGCGCCCGGCGTAGGCCGACTCCGAGATGCCCCAGGGCACGTTGTGCGCGCGGGCAAATGCGATTTGCTCGCGCACCGCCGCGTGGCCAGCGTCTCGCAGCACACTGCCGTGCGGCTCGTCGAGCACCAGGCTGGGCATCAGGTACTCGAACATCGAGCCAGACCACGAGCGCAGGCCGGCCTGGGTGCCGACCGCGTAGAACGGGCGTCCGAGCGAGGCCCAGTGGCGCACCGGCACATCGCCCTTGGCGATGGCCAGCAGGCTGGTCAAGCGCGACTCCGAGGCCAGCAGGTCGTAGAAGCCCGCATCGAGCTGCTGCTCGGCCACGCGGTAGCCGATGTGAAAAAGGTGCCGCTTGCGGTGGAACAGAAACGCGTAGTCGGCGCTCCAGGCCAGCTGCTCGAAGTCGTGGGCGAGGGCCTGCAGCCGCTGCACGGTCTCGGCCGTGGCCAGCCGCGCTTGGTGGTCACGCAAGGCCGAGCGCAGCGTGGCGATGTGGTCGCCCAGCAGCCAGGCCAGCTCGGTGGTGTCGGGCAGCAGGGCGGCCAGATCGTCGGTGGCTTCGCGCAACAAACGCTCGAAGCCGCTCGCGTTGCGGGTGGCTTCGTCGAGTGGGTCGGGCAGGGCCATCAGGCTGGCCAGGGGAGAGTGGCGTGCGCCCGGGTGGGCAAACAGCTCGGGCACACGCGCCAGCAAGGGCGTGAGCCGTTGGCGCGAGGCTGCCAGCGCACTCTGTGTGGCGCCTGGGTCGTGCGGCGTGTGCGTCAGCGCCAGGCAGGCTTGCGCCACAGCCAGCAGGTGGCCGCTCAGGTTGCCACTGTCCACCGTGGACACATACATCGGCAGCAGCGGGGCGCCGCTTTGTGTGTCGTACCAGTTCAGGAAGTGGCCTCGGTGGCGCGGCAGCGTGTGCAGCGTCGCGAGCGTGGCCTCCATGCGGGTGAGCAGGTCTTGCGTGCCGATCCAGCCAAACTCGCGCGCACAGGCCACGCTCAGCAGGTAAAGGCCGATGTTGGTGGGCGAGGTGCGGTGCGCCACCATGTCGTGCGGCACGGTCTGCAGGTTGTCGGGGGGCAGGTGTCTGTCGTCGGCCACCACGCAGCGCTCGAACAAACGCCAGGTGTCGCGCGCCAAGCCTTCGAGGCGCATCTGTTCGTCAACGGGCAACCCAGCATCTTCTAACGCGGGGCGCGGCCGGCTGACCCACCAGGTCCACAGCGGCGAGGCGGCCCACAGCGCGCACAGCGCCACCGACAGCGCAGGGTGCGGTGTGCCGAGCGCCAACAGACCGATGAGGATGAGCAGCGCCAAGGTCGGTGCCACCCAGTGCGTGCGCACGAGGTCCATGAGCTCGGTTTTGGCGGCTGCCTGCGCCGCGGCGCTGGTCGTCCATTGCATCAGGTGGCGGCGGCTGACCAGCATGCGGTAGAGCGAGCGCACGATGGCGTCGAGCGCCATCACCGCGTGGTGCAGCAGCTGCGCCAGATGCCACAGACCGGTGCTCAGCGCGCGAGCGAGGTCGAGCGTGGCTTGGCGATAGAAGTGGAGTTTGGCGATGTCGTCGCGGCTGGGCGACAAGCCCGCCACCGCGCCCATCAGCGGCCCGGCACAAAACGCCGCCAGCACCAGCACCAGAGCCGACCACGGCGACATCAGCACGCCCGCCAGCGTGAGCACCAGCAAGGCCAGCGAGGCCCCGGGCACCATGGAGCGGCGCAGGTTGTCGAAGATCTTCCAGCGGTTGATCGCGCTCAACGGGTAACGCTTGGGGTTGAGGAAGATGGGCAAGAGCTGCCAGTCGCCGCGCATCCAGCGGTGCACGCGCGAGGCGGCCACATCGGCGTGAAAGGGTGCGTCTTCGATCAACGAGATGTCGGTGATGGCGGCGCTGCGCGCCATCGAGCCTTCGATCAGGTCGTGGCTCAGCACCAGGCCTTCAGGCAAGCGCTGGTGCAGCACGGCGTGCATGGCCTGCACGTTGAGCAAGGCCTTGCCGGTGTAGGCGCCCTCCATGAACACGTCTTGGTAGACCTCGGAGCTGGCCGCGCTGTAGGGGTCTATGCCGCACTGGCCGGCAAACAGCCAATGGAAGTAGGTGAAGTCGCGCGGCGCCGGCAAGGGCGTGGCAATGCGTGGCTGCAAGATGCCGTAGCCGCTGGTCACGGTGCGAGTGCGCTCGTCGAGTTGCGGCTGGTTGTGCGGGTGCGCGGCCACACCCACCAGCTCGCGCAGGCGGCCGGGGGGCAGCTGGGTGTCGCTGTCGAGGGTGACGATGTAGGGCGTGTGCTCGGCGATGCGCGAGGCTTCGCCGAGGTCGAAAAACTGCCCCACCTCGCCGGTGGTCAGCGCGTCGACCAGCTGCTCCAGCTTGCCGCGCTTGCGCTCCCAGCCGATCCAGCGTTGTTCGGTGTCGCTGAAGCGGCGCTCGCGGTGCAGCACGATGAAGCGTGGCGCGTCACCGGCGGCGGTGGGGTAGCGTGTGTTGAGTGCATGGATCTGCTCGACGGCGGTGGCGAGCAAGCCCTCGTCGGCATCAACACGGGCCGTGTCGGCATCGGCCCAATCACTCAGCAGGGCGAACTGCGCATGGCTCTCTGGGTTCGCCAAGTGGTGCAGCTGCAATCGGTGGGTCAGCTCGCGTGTGGCGGGTTCGCTGGTCAGCATGCACGGGATCACCACCATTACCCGATGCGCGAGCGGTATGCCCTCGGCCAGCGCCAGGCGGGGCAAGTGGTAGGGCCGCACCGATTCGCTGATGAGCCGGTTGATCACCGCCACCACCGCCTCGGAGGCGGGGAACAACATCAGCACGACGCCGAGCCACATCAAACCCATCGGCAAGCCGATGAGTTCAGGTTCTTGGCGCAACAAGGCCCAGCTCACACCCATCACGGCTGCCAGTGCGCCGCCCAGGTAGAGCGGCAAGGCCCAGCGGTGCGCGGTGCCCAGGCAGACCTGTGCCGCCGTTTCGTGCAGGCCCAGCGCGCGCAGCAAGGTGGGGCGGCCGGGGCCGCGCAGCCAGTGGCTGGCCACCGCTGCAGCGGGGTTGTTCTCTTCGGCGCTGTGCATCAGGTCGAGCACGGTCTGTGCCACGGCCACTTCGCTGCGTTCACTGCGCCGCGCTAGCAGCTCGATGCCGTGCACGGTCTGGTCGCGGGTGAGGCTGTGCTCAGAGGCAAACACCGGCGAGGTGAGCATCAAGCGCATCAGCGTGCTGCTGCGGGCCACGATGTCGGGCCAGTCGGCGTCGCCGATGGTGCGCAGCGAAGTGACGGCGTTGCTCACGCTCAGGTTGTCGGCAGCCTGGTCGGCGGCTTGTTGGGCGCGCAGGCTGGCCAGATCGGGCAGCTCGGTCTGCAGCCAGGTTTCATACGGCGCGATGTCGGTGGGCGTGGCGGTGCGGCGCAGGTCATGCAGACGCAGCGCCATCTGGCCCAGGAAGGAGCGGCCCACACCCCGCTGGTTGAGCAGGGCCAGCAACTCGTCGAGGTTGTCGATGGTGTAGCTGTCGAGCCGGTCTGAGCACAGGTTGGCCGCTTCGCGCGCCGCTTTGTTGGTGGCCTCACGCTCGGCCAGGCGGCGCAAGTTTTCGATCAGCACCACGCGCAAGGTGGTGGGCAGCGCCCACATCTCGGCGAGTTTGAGCTCGCGGCTTTCTTGGTAGGCAGTAAGAAAGCGCAGCGCCAGCTCGTCGTCGAAGGCGCCGTCGGTGTGGGCCACGAAGGCCCAGGCCACGCCGTAGATGCGCGGCAAGCCGGCAAGCGGCTCGTCTTGCAGCAGCGGGAGCGTGCGGAAGTAACTGCGCGGCAGTCCCTCGTGGATCTCCTTGAGCTGCGCTTCGATCAGGTGAAAGTTGTCGAGCAGCCACTCACCGGCTGGGCTGATGTCGTAGCCGCTGGTGGCTTGCAAGCCGATGTAGTGGTGCGCTTCGCGCAGCGTGTCGATGTTGCCGCGCAGCCGCGGGAAGAAGGTGGCCGAGCGCCAGTTGCCCCGCGCGGCCCGATGCGTTTCGCCCAGGCTGCGGCCGTGCTGGGCAAAACGCTCCAGGCCGAAAATCTCTGAGCGCACCGGCTGCTGCACCGGCCCGCGTGCGCCTTCCAGAATGCGCAGCAGGGCCTGCGTTGCTTGTGGCAGCAGGCGCTTCAGCGCAGATTCGGCCATCTACAGCACCAGCAAGGCCACACCGATCAACAAGGTGGCCACCACCAGCGTGGTGACGAAGCGTGCGGTGATGAAGCCGTTCAAGGCCTCACCGACACACTGCACCGCGAACCATCGGCTTCGTTTTTCCTTGCACAGGTCAAGGTGCTCGCCCAGCGCCGACAACTCCATCGGCGAAGTCTCGGTGCTGTCGCCAAATGAAGCGGTGCTCCAGAACGGTGGAGTTTGGTGGGGCGGTCTCATCGGAGTCTCCTTGCGTGGGGCGGGGTCTCAGCGGCGCGACTTCACCGGTTGGTCGTTGTCGGCGATGTAGACCTCGACCCGGCGGTTGAGCGCGCGGTTGGTCGCGTTGGCGTTGGCCGCGACCGGGAACTCTTCGCCATAGCCTGCGGTGGTCACGCGGTTGGCCGGCACGCCCATGCCCGTCAAAGCCGTTTCGACGGCGCGGGCACGGCGCTGTGACAAGGCTTCGTTGTAGCTGGCCGCGCCGACGTCGTCGGTGTGGCCTTCGATCAAGATGTGGCGTGTTGGGTACTGCTTCAGGAAGCCGGCCAGCTTGCTGAGCGAGCTTTGGGCGCCGGGCTTGACTTCGGCACGGCCGGATTCGAACAGCACGTCACCCAGCGTCACCAGCATGCCGCGCTCGGTCTGCTTGGCTTGCAACTCGTTGAGGCGCTTTCGCAGGTCGGCGGCTTGTTCTTGTGCGTCGCTGGCCGAGGCTTGTGCGACGGCGGCCTGCTGCTCGGCGCCACTGGCACGTTGCTCTGCGCTGCTGGCGCGCTGTTCAGCCATCGCTGTCTGCTGGCGGGCGGCGCCGGTCTGTGCGCGGGCGCGCTGCGCCTCGGCGGCGCGCGTGTCGGAGCGCACACGCTCGCGTTCGAGCTCGGCCTCGCCCATGGCGCTGTCATTGGCCTTGGCCTTCGCGATGGCCATGGCGGTCTTGGCTTGCTGGCTGGCCACGTAGGCGGCGCTGCTCACGTCGGCCATTGGCTCGCCCTTGTCGAGCAGCATGTTGGCGCGGTTGAGCGAATCGGTGGCTTTCTTCAGCTCCAGCGGGGCCTGGGTGAGCACCTGCGCGTCTAGCTCGGCGCTGCGCACGGTGCTGCGCGCTTCGACCAGCGCGGGCGGCGCTGGCTGCGTGGTGGCGCAAGCGGCCAGGATGAGGCTGCCCAGCAGGGCGCTGACGGTGAGTGTGGTGTTGTGCTTCATGGTGTGGTGCTCCGGTGTCTTCGGTGTCTTATTTGCGGGTGAGTTCGTCGCGCAGCTGGCGGATGCCTTCGCGCACTTCCACCAGCGCCTTCTCGGAGCGCACTGCGCGCGACTGCGCTTCGGCCAGCGTGGCGTCGGCGGTGGCCTGCTCGGCGAGCTGGCGGGCCTGGTCGTAGTCCTTGTTGGCGTAAGCCACGTTGGCGCGGTTCAGCTTGTCGCGTGCGGCGGCCAGGGTGATGGGGGCATTGGCGGCTGCGGGGCCGGTGGCGCGCTCAACGGCGGCGCGGCTCACGGCCAGCTCTTCCACCGGCGGTGGTGTGCCAGCACACGCGGCCAACAGCACCACGGCCAAGGCGGGTGCGCCCTTGTAGATCCAGTTGAGGTTTTTCATGGTTGCTCCGATCAGGTTTTGGCTTGCAAACAGCGGTGTGGCGAAGGGCTTACACCTGGCTGAAGCGAACAAATCCAATGTAGATCGGGCGTCGCTTGCAGCCCATCGGCGGGTGGCGCCATGCGATGTGGGATTTGGACTACAGGGCGTCGACGCGGGGCCCCAAACGCAGCGGCCCGCCTGTCACCGGGCGGGCCGCTGCGATCTCAAGAGTCAGGCGCGTTGCTGGTCAGCGCGAGCCGACCACCTCGATCTCCACACCCCGGTCAGGTTGCAGGCAGGCGATCAACTTGGCGGTGGGTTTGTCGCCCTTGCAGTCATCGGGTTCGGTCACTGGCTCTGATTCGCTCTTGCCGGCGGCCGAGATCTTGGCGGCGCTGATGCCGGCGCTGCTGACGAGGTAGGCCTTGACCACCTCGGCGCGCTGCGCAGACAGCGTCTGGTTGTAGGCCGTCGAGCCCAGGCGGTCGGCGTGCCCGGTGACCGTGATCACCTCGAACTGGCTGCCCTTGAGCTCTTGCGCAAAAGTGTCGAGCGCAGCTTTGCCTTCTGGCCTGAGGCCCGATTGATCAAAGGTGAACAGCGTTTCGGCCGAGAACTTCACGCGTCGCCGTGCGGGGGCGACCACCACAGCCGGCGCCGCAGCCACCACCACCGCCGCGGGTGCAGGTGTGGGCGCCACATACGGTGCTGCTGCCGTCGAGCGCGGGGCCGCAGCCTCCGTGCGGCCGAACGGGAACACCAGGCCCACCGAGAACATGTTGACGTTGCCGTGGTTGCCTACCGCGTCGTTGATGCGAAAGCGCTCGGCCTCGGCGCGCACCAGGAACGAGGGGCTGACCTCGTACTGCATGCCCACGCCCAGCTTGTAGTTCAGCTCGCGCTTGCTCGGGTTGGCGTCGCGCACCGACACCGCGCCGCTGCCGCTGAACGAATCTTTGGCACTCGCGTACTGCGCGCCCACGCGGCCCAGGGCCGACCAGCGCGGGCTCAGCGGCCAGGTGCCCACCAGGTCGAGGTTGACCCCTTTCAGCTTGATCTCGCCATTGAGCGTGCCTGCCGGTGAGGTGGTTGAGCTGAAGCCGAAACGGCCGAGATTGAAGTAGCCGGCTTCGAGCCCGAAGTGACGGTTGATCTGGTAGCCGCCGAATAGCTTGTAGGCCGTGTCACGCTCATCGGTCGACATGGCCGTGGTGGCAAGCCCGGTGCCGAGCAGGCCCGAGGTGATGCGGTCTTGATCGATCTTGGCGCGCGACTGGCCGAGCGAGCCGCCGCCATAGAAGTAGCCGCCCTCGGC
>JBBRFR010000061.1:0-14076 GCA_038241485.1 Burkholderiales bacterium | reverse complement strand
CGAACAGCGGGTAGACCGCGCCCACGATCACGGCCGTGGCCACCAGCTGCGGGTAGAAGCGCGCGCGCTCGGCAATGCCGCCCGAGATGATGGCGGGGATGGCCGCGGCAAAGGTCAGCAGGAAGAAAAACTTCACCAGCTCGTAGCCATTTTTTGCGGCCAGCGTTTCGGCCCCGCTGAAAAACTGCACGCCATAGGCCACGGTGTAGCCAATGAAAAAATAGACGATGGTCGAGACGCTGAAGTCGACCAGGATCTTCACCAGCGCATTGACCTGGTTCTTCTTGCGCACCGTGCCCAGCTCCAGAAAGGCAAAGCCGGCGTGCATGGCGAGCACCATGATGGCGCCCAGCAGAATGAAGAGGGAATCGACGCCTTGTTTGAGTTGCTCCATGTGTTTCCTTGGCTGAGCAGCCCATTGCGCACCGCCACGGAGCGCATTCACGTTCTAGGTGCTCAAAAGCACCAGAAGTAAGCACAAGTTGTGCCAGTTTGGGGCGGCTCTGGGCACCCTTCGGTGCACTGTTTAGGCGCAAGCGCAGGGCAAGACGCACGACACCGGTGCGTCGCCTGGGTTCACATGGCCGCCAAGCGGTAGGTGTTGCGTCCGCCCGCCTTGGCTTCGTAAAGCGCCCGGTCGGCCGCTGCGAGCAAGGCGGCGGGCTGCACCGTTCCTTCGGTGTGGAAGGCAATGCCGATGCTGGTGCTGGCGTCCCACAGCCCTTCTCTCAGCTCGAAGCTGCGGTTGATGGCGGCAATGATCTTGCGCGCGATGAACTGCGGCTCGGCGGGGGTGTGCAGCTCTTCGAGGATCACCACAAACTCGTCGCCGGCCAGGCGGGCCACGGTGTCGGTCTCGCGCACGCAGCTCAGCAAACGCTCCCCAAACAGCCGGAGCACCTCGTCACCCGCGGCGTGGCCCAGGGTGTCGTTGATGAGCTTGAACCGGTCAACGTCGAGAAACAACAGCGCGAGCGGCTTGCCGCTGCGCCGGCTGCGCGCCAACGCGTCAACCAGCCGCTCGTTGAAACACAGGCGGTTGGGCAGGCCGGTGAGCGAGTCGGTGCGCGCCATCTGCATGAGTTGCTCTTCGGCGGCCTTCATCGCCGTGACGTCGATCACCAGGGCGTAGATGCCCTGCACCGTGCCATCGGCCGCCACGTCGGGCAGGTAGGTGGTGTGGGTGTGGCGCTTCACGCCCAGGGGCGAGCTGGTCATCTCGAATTCGATGCGCTCGCCGGCCAGCGCACGCGCCAGCAGCGGCTTGCGCGGCGCATAGATTTCGGCACCGAGCGTCTCTTCCACGCTGCGCCCCAAGATGTCGGCCGGCTCGATGCCAAACCACGCCTTGTAGGTGCCGTTGCAGAACCCGTAGCGCTCGTTTTTATCGATGTACGAGATCAACACCGGCAGGTTGTCGGTGATGGTGCGCAGGCGCTGTTCGCTGCCGGCGAGCGCCGCCGTGCGCTGTGTGACCCGCGCTTCGAGGGTGGCATTGAGCTCGCGCCAACGCGTCGCGTCTTCGGCCTGGCGCTGCGCGTAGCGGGTCAAGGCCTCGCCCAGCAGCTCGGCCTCGCGGGAGAGTGGGCTGCGGCCCGACGAGGCGGTGCTGCCGGTGTCGAGCCGTGCCGTCAACTCGCGCATCGGCGCTGCCAGCCGGCGGGCCAGCAGCCACAGCAGCGGCGCCAGCAGCAGGCACAAGACCCCGGCGCTCAGCAAGGTGCGCTGCTGCAAGGCGCGAAACTGCGCCATCGCGACGGCTTCTGGCTGGCGCAGCACCACGTTCCAGCCGAGGCCGGGGTAGCGGCCCGCGCCGCGGGTCTTCGACTCCACGACGAGCAGGCCGGCCTGTGCGGGCAGCTGCTTGCCTTGCAGCTCAGGCGAGCCGAGCAGCACGGTGCCGTCGGCGCCCAGCACCAAGGCCTCGGCCTGGTGTTGTTCGATCACCTGGTCGACCAGCTCCCGCTTGATCATGGCCGCCCACGTCCAGCTCAGGTGCACACCGAGCACACCACTCGGCTCGCCTTGGGTGTTGTGCACCGGGGTAGCAATGTCGACAAAGCGCCAGGGCTCCAACTGTTTGGGCAACAGCTTTTCGAGCAACACCGCGCTGTGCACGTCGCCCACAAAGCCGCTGCGCCGCGCGCCGGCGAACCACGGGCGCGCTGCCACGTTGGCGCCTTGCAGCAGGCCATCCACCGAGGCCACGACCACGCCTTCGGTGTTGGTGAGGCCGATCCAGGCGAACTGCGGAAAGCTCGCGCGCACCTGCTCCAGCGTGCGGCGCACGGCCGACATGTCAGCACTGCGCGCCACCTGGTCGAGCTGGGCGATCACGCTCACTTCTTCATAGTGTTGCGCCATGCCGCGGTCGAGCGCGTCGCGCAAGGCGTCGGCATTGGTTTGCAGGTAACGCGTGGCCGCCTGGCGCGCCTCGACACGCACGAAGCTGTCAATCACGAGGGTGCAGGTGAGCACGGCCGCCACCGTGGCACCCATGGCGCCGAGGAACAGCCACGTCGCAAGCGTGGGTCGCGCCGAGCGGCGCCAGAAGAACTGCATCAAGCCGCGCCGAACCTCAGTTCGACCCCTTGATCAAACGCCCGCTGGCCGACTGAATGGGCCGTGCGTTCATCGGGTACAACCGCGAAAAAATGCCAATCTGCTCGGGCGAAACCGACACCGGGGTCTGCATCACCATCCACAGCACCCCTTCGCTGCAGGGCGGCGTGGTGAGCGAGCCCATGTAGGTGAAGTAGCCACGATCGGCGGGCAGCAGGCTGTTGAGGTCGATCATCGCCTTGGCAGGCTGCTCCTCGCCCTTTTCGAGCGGCAGGTTGTTCCACACCGTTTGCACGATGGGCTGCACGCTGCCGCGGTCGAGCAGCACCGCCACCACGGCTAGCTTGCCTTCCAGGTCTTTGTGCACCAGGTGGGCCACCATGTCGAACTGGCGGCCGTTGATGCGCTCCTCTGACGGGCGATGGAAGTGAAACTGCAGCAACTCAAAACGCCGGCCCATCACCTCGATGCTGTTGCCCGGGGCCAGGTTGACCTGCACCGTGTGGCCGTTGTCGATGACGCGAAAGTTGCTCGGCTTGTAGTCGAACTGCACCGGGTCGAGCTGCACCGAAATGCCGTCGCGAATGTCGATTGGGCTTTGCCGCTTGCCGCTCGAACAGGTGGCGAACTCGGGCTTCATCTGGCCCCAGTGTTCGGGCCCACCGTCGCCCTGGTAAGCCCAGTGCCCACCATGCGCGGGGCGCCTGGGCGCGGCCGGTGATTTGGGCGCCACTGAGGCGCCGCGGCGTGGCTCGCTCCAGTGAATGCCGGGCTCGGGCGGCATGCCCGGCGACACCGCCGCGGCACCGCCCACCTGCACGCCCCCCGTTGGCGCGGTGGGGCGGGCCACCACGCGCAGCACGCTCGGGTCGTTGCTCTCGACGGTCTTGTTGGCGCCGAGTTTTTGGGCCAGGCGCTCGCGCAGCTTGTCCATCGGGTCGTCGGCCGTGGCACCCAGCGGCGGCTTGGGGGCCGGCTTCTTGGCCAACTTGCCCAGGTTCGTTTCGGCGTCGGGTTCGACGTCGCGGTTCAGCGACGGTTTTCCCGGCGAGGTTTTGATGACACCGTCGGCGGCGCGCAGCGGCGGGGCCGCAGCCAACAGGCCCAGGCCAAGAAGCGCAGCCAGCAGCGGGCGCAACACGATTCGCATGATGAAAAGATCTCCGGCACAGGCCCCGCAAGCGGAGGCGTCTGTGCCAGATATCGGCCGAAGCGCGACGCGCTTTAGGTGACCCGGGGTTTGACCCAAACCCAGGCCACGATGCCAATGCTCATCATGGCCAACGAGGTGGCGGCCAGCGCCACCGTGGAATGCATCACGAGCGGCGCGATCACACCGGCCACGATGCCGTTGGCCATGCTGCCGATGAAGGCTTGGAACGACGATGCCATGCCACGCCGCTCGGGCACCAGGTCGAGCACCATCAGCGTGACCACCGGCACCATCAGCGCCCAGCCAAAGGCAAAGATCGCGATCGGGAACAGCGCCCACGCCGCGGTGGGCGTGAACAGCAGGTTGAGCGCCAGGTTCAGCACCGACACCACCAGCATGATCACAAAGCCGTTGCGGATCTGGTGCTTGGGTTTCATCTTCCCCGCGAGGCGGCCCGAGAACCAGGCGCCGCCCATGATGCCGGCGATGGTGAGGGTGAAGAACCAGAAAAACTGGCCCGGACTCAAGTGCAGGTGTTCCCCCAAGAACACCGGCGCCGACAGCACGTACAAGAACATGCCGTTGAACGGAATGCCGCTGGCCAGCGCGAGCAGCAAAAAGCGCGGGCTGGAGCCAAGCGTCCAGTAGCCATTCATCAGGTTGCGCACATTGAAGGGCTGCTTCTGGTCGTGGTGCAGCGTCTCGGGCAGCAGCTTGTAGTTGGCCACCCAAAGCGCCAACCCCACCGCCGTCAAGAACCAGAAGATCGCGTGCCAGTTCAAGTGCACGAAGAGAAAACCGCCCACCATGGGCGCAATGGCAGGCGCGATGCCAAAGTAGATGGTGACTTGCGACATCACACGCTGCGCGTCGGCCGGCGGGAACATGTCGCGGATGACCGCGCGCGACACCACGATGCCCGCCCCCGCCGACATGCCCTGCACCGCGCGCCAGAACACCAGCGCACCGATGCTGTCGGCCAGCGCGCAACCGGCCGAGGCCACGGTGAATAGGGCAATGCCCCACAGCACCACCGGCCGCCGCCCGAAACTGTCAGACAGCGCACCGTGAAACAGATTCATGATCGCAAAACCGAACAGATACGCCGACAGCGTCTGCTGCATCTCGACCGGCGTGGCGCCCACCGACTGCGCAATGCCGGTGAAAGCCGGCAGGTAGGTGTCGATCGAAAACGGGCCCAGCATGCCCAGGCACGCCAGCAAAAAAGCCAGAGCCCAGCGAGGGCCTCGCCAGAGGGTGTGGGCGTCGGGGTTCATGGCAAGCGGACGAGTGTAGAGGCCCTCCCTTGCCCGAGTGGGCTCAAGGCCACTGCAAAAAGTGTGAAGCAAGCCGATAGGCCGGATTCTGTGCGTCCATCGCTTCCGAAGAAGCGCTGAACGTGACCGCCATTCCTCTGGGCCGTGCATCACTGCACGGCTCGATGCCACCTACCCGCCAGCTCCGCGGAGCCACATCAACGCTGGCCTATTTGGTGTTGCTGCGCGTAGAGATTGCCCGTTTCACCTCGGGCGGGGCTTTGCCCCGCCCGAGGTGCTTACACACCCCGATTGGGAGCCCCACCCGAACTCGTCTCTGTTGCTCTGATCCTCACCTCACGGTGGACAGCCGTTAGCTGCTACGCCGCCCTGTGCAGTCCGGACCGTCCTCCAGTGCCTCCTTTCGAAGATTGCACCAGCGGCGGTCTGGCTTGCTTCACGCGGCGGATTGTCTCACCGCGCGCGGTACTGAACCTTGTTGGGCTGCTTCTCGGGTGTGAGTGCAAAGAAGTCGAGGTATTTCTTGAAGAGCTTGGTCGACGGTGCGTTCTTGGTCAACAGACCATCGGCACGCAAGCGCTCGGCGGCGATGCGCAGTTCAAGCTTGTCTCCGCCGCGCAACTCGGGAATGGCGGCGAGGATGCGCTGCACGTCATCGGGCAGCGCAGGCAAGGCAGGCGCCGCGGGTTTGGGTGCTGGCTTTGATGCAGGCGCTGATGCCTTGCGTGCCGGCGCAGCACGCTTGCGTGGCGCACTCGGTGCAGCGTCGGGTTTTTTCTGGTGCACCAGGTCGACAAAGTGGTCGTAGACCGGCTTGGAGTCGTCACCGGTCTTGCCGAGCTGGCCGATACCTTCGACACGACAACCCTTCTCGCGCAGGCGGATGACGAGCGGCGCGAAATCGGAATCAGAAGACACGATCACCGCCACGTCGGGCCGCTCGGCCACGGCCAGATCCATCGCGTCAACGGCGAGCGCGATGTCGTTGGCGTTCTTGCCGCTGGAGAGGTTGACGATGGGGCGAATGGAGTGCGCTTTGAATAGCTTCTGGTGCGTGAGCGCCGACTCGGCCGTGCAGTACGCGCGCCGCACATGGATGGCGCCGTGTTCGGCCATCACCATGACGATGGCCTGCTCGATCACACCGGCCGACACGTTGTCGGCGTCGATCAGCAGCATCACGCGCCTTGTTGAGTTCATGAAAGCTTCCAGGCCAGGGTTTCACCACCGCACAGTGGCTTGAGTTCGGCGTCGCCAAACGGCAGGCTCTCGGGCAAGACCCAAGGCTCTTTGCGCAAAGTCACCGTACCACTGTTGCGCGGCAAACCATAAAACGCCGGGCCGTGGAAGCTGGCAAAGGCTTCGAGCTTGTCGAGCGCCCCAGCGGCCTCGAAGGCCTCGGCATACAACTCCAAGGCGCTGAGTGCGGTGTAACAACCGGCACAACCCGTGGCGTGCTCCTTCAGCTGGGCCGCGTGGGGTGCACTGTCGGTGCCGAGAAAGAAACGATCACTGCCCGACGCGACCGCCGCCACCAAGGCCAGGCGGTGCTCTTCGCGCTTGAGCACCGGCAGGCAGTAGTAGTGCGGTCGCACGCCGCCGAGAAAGATGGCGTTGCGGTTGTAAAGCAAGTGGTGCGCGGTGACGGTGGCGGCGGTGTGCCTGCCGGCCTCGGCCACGTACTGCGCGGCTTCACGGGTCGTGATGTGCTCGAAGACGATCTTCAGTTCGGGGAAGTCTCGGCGCAGCGGAATCAGCTGCGTGTCGATGAACACCTTCTCGCGGTCGAAAAGGTCGATGTCGGCGCCGGTCACTTCGCCATGCACCAGCAGCGGCAAGCCTTCACGCTGCATCGCTTCGAGCGTGGCGTAGGTTTTGCGCAGGTCGGTCACGCCCGCGTCGCTGTTGGTGGTGGCGCCCGCCGGGTAGAGCTTGACGGCGACCACACCGGCGTCTTTGGCACGCTTGATCTCGTCGGGGGGCAGCCGGTCGGTGAGGTAAAGCGTCATCAGCGGCTCGAAACTGAGCCCCTTCGGTACGGCTGCAAGGATGCGCTCGCGGTAGGCCAGCGCCTGCGCCGCCGTGGTCACCGGCGGCTT
The DNA here is from genome assembly GCA_038241485.1 of Burkholderiales bacterium. Classification (GTDB taxonomy): domain Bacteria; phylum Pseudomonadota; class Gammaproteobacteria; order Burkholderiales; family Burkholderiaceae_C; genus Rhizobacter. The sequence goes on along the minus strand of JBBRFR010000061.1, from coordinate 6,985 downwards.
GAGGTTGGGCATGATGATCGCGCGGGCGAATTGGCGGGCGGTGTGGGGCACCACCGCGGCCAGAGTGGCGCCGTCGCGCACATGGAGATGCCAGTCGTCGGGGCGGGTCAGGTTCAGGGTCACGGTTGAAGAAGCAGTCATGCCCGGATTCTCGCAGCCCCTACATGCAACAAAGCGTGAGCGCAAGATGCGCCAGATGAGTCACTTCTTTCGCCAAAAACCGTGCGCTCAGGGTTTTCTGACTTGCCGCTCAGACACGACGCCGTAATCATCCGCCTCCGCTCAAGCGAAGGAGGCTCTCATGACCCCATCGACCTCAGCTGGCACCCACCAGCGTGCTGAATGCAACCGCACGTCAGAGTTGCGCGACAACTCGTATGTGATGGGCGACCAAGGTTTCGTCTACACCAGTCATCGCATGGCCAGCGCACTGACGACCCGGCACCCGGCCGTGTTGCTCTTGAGCGCCGACTACCAGCCATTCGAATTTGCACTTGAGGCCGGCCCGCCGCTGCAAACCAATGCGGTCGTCGTCGCACCGCGCACAACGCGCAGCCTTGACGCGAGTGGCGTGCCCCTGCTCAGCTTCAACATCATGCCGTCTCACGCTGCCTTTCACATCTTTAGCGCGCTGCACCGCCCCGGTGTACTTGAGTTGAACCGGCACGCTTTCAGCCACCTGGACGAAAGCTTCAACGAGTTGTTGAGCGAGGCCGCGCGCATCTCCGACGCCGCGGCCACCTTCGAACACGCAATCACGGAAGCGGTGCGGCAGATGCCACCGGCTTCGCCGCCCGACCCCAAGGCGATGGCGCTGATCCGTCTGATCGAAGCCAGGCCCGAACTCAGCTTGGAAGAGCTCGCACGTGAGACGGGGCGCTCGCATCAAGCCATGTCGCGCTTGTTTTCGGCAGCTGTCGGCATGTCTTTGCGCGATTACCACGGGTGGCTGCGGCAGCGCCGCCTGTTTGGCCTGATGTGTTCCAAACGGTCACTGACCGAGGTCGCGCAAACCGCAGGCTTCGGCGACTCGTCGCAGTTCTCACGAACCTTTCAGCGCTGGTACGGGCAAAGCCCCTCATTCAGCCGCAACCCGGAATTCGTGCGTGTGCTTGGGTCGGGCGGCAGGCCGCACGACGACCCGGCCCGCGAGGGTTGAACCAGACCCGCAGGCAACGAGGCGCTTAGCACAAAACGCGTGTCATCGCTAGATGCCAACCGCAGATGGAAAGCGCCAATTAGCAAAACTAGGCGTTGGCACCAAGATGCACCACCCGTCGCGATACCGCGCACCAAAAGCAGCGGATCACTCGGGCCCGTCAGCAATTCAACTCTGGAGACAAAGCATGAAGTTCACATTGGGAATCACACGCATCGCACACACCGCAATGGTCGCGGGCGCGCTGCTGCTGTCCGCCGCCGCCACGGCGCAATCAAACCCCTATGCCCGCGGACCTAACCCCACCACCACCGCCCTCGAAGCCAGCCGCGGTCCCTTCGCGTTCAGCTCGTTCAGCGTCACTCGCCCCAACGGCTTTGGCGCTGGCACGGTGTACTACCCCAGCAATGCCGGTGGCACGGTCGGTGCCATCGCCATCGTGCCGGGCTTTTTGGCCCGTCAATCGAGCATCAACTGGTGGGGGCCGCGCCTGGCCTCGCATGGCTTCGTGGTGATCACGATTGACACCCGCTCGAGCTTCGATCAGCCAGCCAGCCGCGCCACGCAGCAGATGGCCGCCTTGCGCCAAGTGGTCGCCCTCGCGGGCACCAGCAGCAGCCCCCTCTACCGCAAAGTCGACACTGCACGCCTTGGCGTGATGGGTTGGTCGATGGGCGGCGGCGGCACGCTGCTGGCAGCCAGAGACAACCCGACCCTCAAGGCCGCGGCGCCCCAAGCCCCGTGGAACAGCTCGACCACGAACTTCTCGTCCATGACCGTGCCGACCTTGATCTTCGCTTGTGAGAGCGACAGCACAGCGCCTGTGCGCAGCCACGCTGAGCCGTTCTACAACAGCATGACCCGCAACTCCAAGCAGTATCTGGAGATCAACAACGGCTCGCATTCCTGCGCCAACGGTGGCAGCAACACCGGGCTGTTGGGCAAGAAGGGCGTCGCCTGGATGAAGCGCTTCATGGATGAGGACACGCGCTACACGCCATTCGCCTGTTCCAACCCGAACAGCTCGGCCGTTTCAGACTTCCGCACCGCCAACTGTTCTTGACCACAAGGGGCAGCTTGGCTGCCCGTTGATCGCAAGAACCATCGGGCCAGGGGCTTCCCTGGCCCGATTTTCTTTGTCAGCCTACCGCTTGTTCACGCGAACCGAACAGCCGCGCCGCGCAATCGCGAAGGGAGCGGCGCGGGTGAGGCCGAGTGCCCTCGCTTAGCTCCAAGCCAGTTCGGATAGCTCCATCCCGTTCGGCTGACCCTTCGACAGGCACACGAGAGGGTCCGCTTTGCAGATCGAAGCCCTGCGCTGGCGTTCGTACACCCGTTGGCTACCAGATCTTCCCGGCGCGGGCAGCGGCCATCTAGCCCAGCACAGCCGGAGTCCACATTCAGGCGGAGCGCGCTCGGCGCTCTTCTCTAGGCTCGGACGCCTTCGCGCAACACTGCGACCGATCCCGCCAGGCCATGCCGGGCATCAGACCAAGCGCACAGTCGCCTGCTCAAGCACCAGGCGCTGAGGCCGCCGGTTCGGGCACGTACTTGGGAATCAGTGGCTTCTGGTCCGCAGGAAGCTTGGCACGAAGCGCATCCAGGCGCAGGTTCTTTTCTTCGGGAGTGAGCGCCGCATCCTCCTGCACGAACATCGCCTCCATCGTGATGCGGGCATAGCCGTCGTAGGGCCCGAAGAGCGCGTCGGCGGTGGCATCGTCGAAATGGCGGCGCCGCACAGCGTCCATCTGGTCGAAGAAGGCCATCGATTCCACCAGACTGTTGGGAATGCCCTTGGGCAGCATCTCCTCGCGCACGTCTTTCGTGTAGCCGCGGTAGTCGCGAACGAGTTTGAGCGCCTTCTCGGCGTCAGCCTTCGGCAGGCCCTCTCGCAATGTGCGTTCTAGCCGTGCGAGGTCGTTCTCGGACAGCTCTTCCGGCATGGAATTCAACAGCGCTTCGATCGACGCGCGGGTGTCGCGGTCGATCACCAGCCCGCCGGCAAACCCCAGCTCGAACAGGCGCGCCGCGTTGAGCGTCGCGCCCATCGCATCCGACACCGTGACCTCCCAGGGCTCTGCACCAGACGCACCCGAGGCAGCGATTCGAGCGCCGGCCGCGCCTGCGACCGCGCTGGCTGCCGGCGATGAAGCAGGCGTTTGCTCAGCCTGCGATGGGGCGCGCATCAACGCGTACACGACCACACCAACGGCCACCGCGCCAGCCAACAGCACCAACCATGAACGCTTCAGCATTTCGCCCATAAGTCTTTTGGAAGGATCACCAAGGGGGCTTGAGCATAGTCGGAATCGCGTGGCGCGGCCCTGACGGCGATGGGGACATGGGCGGGCAGCCAAAGGCCGGTGTACCAGTCGCGCGCGTAACACAAAATATCGCCCCCGGCTTGATCTCGAACGTAGCTGGAAAGCGCTAAGGCATCGCCGGCTTCGCCAAGAACCCTGTTCATCAGTGCGTTGACGCTGGGGCGCCACTTTCGCAGGTCAGCCTGCGTGGCGGCAAGACCGTGAGCGCCCTGGCCGTGGTGCTGCCACCTCTGGTGGCGCGCGGCCTCGCGGCCTCGCACCGGGCCTTCGACATCTTCTGCGCCATGCACCACCCTGGCGTGGTGACGCTCGATCGCCATGCGTTCAACCAGCTGGATGCGTCGCTCGAAGCCATGGTCAAGGGCGAAGCGTCGTTCAAGCAAGCCGAAGAGGTGTTCGAGCTGGCGGTGGCCGAAGCCACGCGCCAGCTGCCCCCAGGGCCCGCACGCGACCCCAAGGCGCTCGGCCTGATCCGCCTGCTCGACGAGAACCCGAAGATCAGCCTGGACGAACTGGCGCGCTTGTTCGGCCGCTCCAACGCGGCGATGTCGCGCCTGTTTTCGCATGCAATTGGCATGTCGCTGCGCGACTACCAAAGCTGGCAACGGCAGCGGCACCTGTACGACCTGCTAACCCCACGCTCGCTCACCGGGGTGGCTTACGGTGCAGGGTTTCCGATTCGCCGCAGTTCTCACGCACCTTCTCGCGCTGGTACGGCAAGAGCCCGTCGTTCAGCCGCAACCCGAAGTTCGTGCGCGTTTTCTTGCGCGACGGAGAGCTCGCACCGGATCAAGAACCCGGCTGAGACGCGGCCGGCACGACGTCAGGAATCAGCGACTTCTGATCCGCCGGCATCTGGGCGCGCAAGGCATCGAGCTGTGCCTTTTTCTGCTCGTCCGAGAGCGAGCTGTCTTGTTGCACGAACATCGCCTCCATGGTCAGGCGCGCATAGTTGTCGGCCTGGCCGAACAGCGCGTTGGCGGTGGCTGCATCGAAGTGCCGGCGCTTCAACGCTTCCATCTGGTCGAACAGCGTCCGGGCTTCCTGCATGTTGTTGGGGATGCCCTGGGGCTGCATCTGGTCGCGAATGTCTTGGGTGTAGCCGCGGTAGTCGGTGACCAGCTTGAGCGCCTTCTCGGCGTCTTCTTTGGGCAGGCCTTGGCGCAGCGTGCGCTCCAGGCGCGCGAGATCGGCGTCAGACAGGTCTTCGGGCATGGAGTTGAGCAGCGCCTCGATGGAGGCCCGCGTGTCGTTGTCGATCACCAGGCCGCCCGCAAAACCCAGCTCGAACAGGCGAGACGCATCCATCGTCGCGCCCATGGCGTCAGACACCGTCACCACCCAGGGCGCCGCACCACCCGCGTCGGAGGCCGCTTTTCGGCCACCCTTCGCCGCAACCTGCGCCGCCATGGCGGCGGCCGCCGCTTGCGGCGTTTGTGCGGGCTCGTCAGGCGACCGAAGCAGCCAGTACGCCAGCGCCGCCACCACAAGAGCGCCTGCCAGCGCCACCCACCATGAATGTTTGAGCATGTCAGCCATGAGCGAAGAAGACCACCAAAAGAGGCGCGAGCATAGCCCGCGAACACCCCAAAAAACCTGAGTGAGCCACACGGGTTTGCCCCGGCGCAAAGGCCCGATCGTCGACGCCTCTACCCGGCGCGCGCGTAGCACAAAGGTGCACCCAAAGCTTGATCCAAAGCGCAGGTGGAAAACGATGACGATAAAAATGCACAGACGTTTAAAAATTTCGTCACCCGCCGCTCCAGTCGCAGTTCAGCTCGGAGACGGCGGGGTTTCATTAGGTTCACACACAGACAGGAGACAAACATGACCTACAAAGGCATCACCCAGTTCGCCAAGGCTTCGATGATCGTCGGCGCCCTGGTTCTTTCTGCAGCGGCTTCCGCTCAGAACCCCTACGAGCGTGGCCCGGCACCGACCACGGCCTCGCTCGAAGCAAGCCGCGGCCCGTTCTCGACCAGCTCGTTCACCGTCAGCCGCCCAAGCGGCTACGGCGCCGGCACCGTGTACTACCCCACCAACGCAGGCGGCTCGGTGGGCGCCATCGCCATCGTGCCGGGCTTTCTGGCCCGCCAGTCGAGCATCAACTGGTGGGGGCCGCGCCTGGCGTCACACGGTTTTGTGGTCATCACCATCGACACCAGCTCCACGTCCGACCAGCCCGCCAGCCGCTCGCGCCAGCAACTGGCCGCACTCGACCAAGTGGCAACGCTCGCCCTCACCAGCAGCAGCCCGATCTACAACAAGGTCGACACCACGCGCATGGGCGTGATGGGTTGGTCGATGGGTGGCGGCGGCACGCTGATCTCGGCGCAAAATCGCCCCTCCCTCAAGGCCGCCGCGCCGCAAGCCCCGTGGAACAACTCGACCAACTTCTCGTCGCTCACCGTGCCCACGCTGATCTTCGCCTGCGAAAACGACTCGGTCGCCGCAGTGAACTCTCACGCCTCGCCGATGTACAACAGCATGACGCGCAACCCGAAAGAGTTCATCGAAATCGACGGTGGATCGCACTCGTGCGCCAACAGCGGCAACAGCAACCAAGCCCTGATCGGCAAGAAGGGTGTGGCCTGGATGAAGCGCTTCATGGACAACGACACTCGCTACACGTCGTTTGCCTGCGCCAACCCCAACAGCACGCGCGTCAGCGACTTCCGCGTCGCCCTTTGCTCGTGATCTGAGCCAAAGCGGCCGAGCCCTTCGCGGCACGGCACAGCAACAAAAACGGCCCTTCACGGGGCCGTTTTTTTTCGCAAGCCGCTCAGTGCTGCAATATCTTCGACAAAAACTCCTTCGCCCGCGGCGAGCGCGCGTCGGGGTTGCCGAAAAAATCGTCGCGGGTGCAGTCTTCGACGATCTTGCCGGTGTCCATGAAGATCACACGGTGGGCCACCTTCTTGGCAAAACCCATCTCGTGGGTGACGACCATCATGGTCATGCCTTCATGCGCGAGCTTGACCATCACGTCGAGCACCTCGCCCACCATCTCGGGGTCGAGCGCCGAGGTCGGCTCGTCGAACAGCATCACGATCGGGTCCATGCTGAGCGCGCGCGCAATCGCCACACGCTGTTGCTGGCCGCCTGAGAGCTGGCCGGGGAATTTGTCTTTGTGCGCCATCAGGCCCACACGGTCGAGCATCTTCAGGCCGCGGGTCATGGCCTCGTCGGCATGGCGGCCCAGCACCCTGATCTGCGCCAGCGTGAGGTTTTCGGTCACGCTCAGGTGCGGGAACAGCTCGAAATGCTGAAACACCATGCCCACGCGGCTGCGCAGCTTGGGCAGGTTGGTCTTCGGGTCACTGATGCTGATGCCGTCGACGATGATGTCGCCCTTTTGAAATGGCTCCAGCGCGTTGACCGTCTTGATGAGGGTCGACTTGCCCGAGCCCGAGGGCCCGCACACCACCACCACCTCGCCCTTCTGGATGGAGGTGGTGCAGTCAGTCAGCACCTGGAAGCTGCCGTACCACTTGGAGACGTT
>JBBRFR010000060.1:0-14354 GCA_038241485.1 Burkholderiales bacterium | reverse complement strand
GTTCTCGCGCTATGTGCTCAACAAGCCGCATGCCTGGGTGCTCGACGCGCAGATCATGCTGTACGGCACCTTGTTCATGTGCGCCGGCGCGTACACCCTGGCCAAGTCGGGCCATGTGCGCGGTGACGTGCTGTACGGCTTTTTCAGGCCACGCACGCAAGCGAGCATCGACCTGCTGTTGTACATCGTGTTTTTCTTGCCCGGCATCGTGGCGCTCACCTGGGCGGGCTGGACTTACGCCAACGAGTCGCTCGCGATGCGCGAGCAGACCTTCAATGCCGACCCGATACCGGTCTACCCGTTCAAGTTCGTGATCCCGCTCGCCGGCGCCATGCTGCTGCTGCAGGGGCTGGTCGAGATCGCGCGCTGTGTGATGTGCCTGCGCGATGGCGCCTGGCCCCGGCGCGAAGAAGACGTGGAAGAGGTCGACGTCGACAAGCTCAAGGAGATGGTTCACGTGACCGATGTCGACGATGCCGACCCCGACGCGCGGCCCCTGCCTGCGGCACAACGCCAGGAGGGCGCATGAAGCTGCGCCGCGAGTTGTGGTTCGGCTTCGGCCTGATGGCCATCATCGTGGCCGGGGTGCTCTTCATGTTGTCCAGCGTGTCGGAGATCACCAACGGCCACATCGGCCTCGTGATGCTGTCGTTGGTGGTGGTGGCAATCATGCTCGGCTTCCCCACGGCGTTCACGCTCATGGGCATGGGCATGCTGTTCGCGTATTTCGCCTATCACTCGGGCGGGCAGACCGCGGGCGGCGCCATGCAGCAGACGCTCGACCTGATGGTGCAGCGCGCGTATTCAGTGATGGCGAGCGACGTGCTCATCGCCATACCGCTGTTCGTCTTCATGGGCTACTTGGTCGAGCGCGCCAACCTCATCTCAAAGCTCTTCCACAGCCTGCACCTGGCGCTGGCACGTTTGCCGGGCTCGCTGGCCGTGGCCACGCTCGTGACCTGCGCCATCTTTGCCACGGCCACCGGCATCGTGGGCGCCGTGGTCACCCTCATGGGCCTGCTCGCGCTGCCCCACATGCTGCGTGCGGGCTACGACGTGCGCGTGTCGGCGGGGGTCATCACTGCCGGCGGCTGCCTGGGCATCCTGATCCCGCCTTCGGTGCTGCTCATCGTCTACGGTGCGACGGCCGGAGTGTCGGTGGTGCAGCTCTATGCGGGGGCCTTCTTTCCGGGGCTCATGCTGGCCGGGCTGTACATCCTGTACGTGGTCATCGTCGCGAAGGTCAAGCCCAAGCTGGCGCCGCCGCTCACCGCCGCGCAGCGCGTGGTGCCGCTGCCCGCGCCGCTGCTGGCCCTGGGGCTGACGGGCGAGCGCTACGCTGTGCCGGCGCTGATGGCCGCTCTAAAAGGCCGGCGCAACGCCAACGTGCCCACCGGCTACCTGCTGCGGCAGTTGTTTGTGGCCTTGCTGCCCTTGCTGCTGTTTCTGGTGGTGGCGGTGATGAGCTACCGCGCCGCCACAAGCGTGGAGGCCGCACCCGCCGAGTCGGGCCTGCAGCAGATCGGCGCCGAGCCTTTGGCTGCGCCGAGCGAGGGCGGGCTGCAAGAGCCACCGGGCGATGCGGGCGAGCCCGAGCAAGGCGGCCTGGCCGAGCCTCCGACAGATGACACGCTCGCCGAGCCACCGCCCGCTGCCTCTGAGGCAGGGGCGGTGCAAGAGCCCGCAGCGGTGGGTTTGGCAGAGCCACCCGGCGCGGCATCACCAGCCACGCCGGCAGGCGAGGCGGCCACCTCCCAGCCCGCATCGTTCAGCTACTGGATCGGCCTGGCCATCGGCGCGCTGGCACTGCTCGTGTACTACGCACTGCTGAGCTTCTCGCGGCTCGAGATCTTCAAGATGCTGTTGGCGTCGTTCTTCCCGCTGCTCATCATGATTCTTGCCGTGCTGGGCTCCATCGTGTTCGGCCTGGCCACGCCCACAGAGGCGGCTGCGGTGGGCGCGCTCGGCGGCTTCATCCTGGCGGCAGCGTACCGCCAGCTCAACCTCACGATGGTGAAGGAGTCGGTGTTCCTCACCGCCAAGACCTCGGCCATGGTGTGCTGGCTCTTCGTGGGCTCGGCCATCTTCTCGGCGGCCTTTGCACTGTTGGGCGGCCAGGCGCTGGTCGAACAATGGGTGCTCGGCATGGAGCTCACCACGGTGCAATTTCTGGTGCTGAGCCAGGTCATCATCTTCGTGCTGGGCTGGCCGCTGGAGTGGACGGAGATCATCGTCATCTTCATGCCGATCTTCGTGCCGCTGCTCGACAACTTCGGTGTCGACCCGCTGTTCTTCGGCCTGTTGGTGGCGCTCAACCTGCAGACGGCGTTCTTGAGCCCGCCGGTTGCGATGTCGGCCTTCTACCTGAAGGGTGTGGCGCCCAAGCACGTGACGCTGAATCAGATCTTCGCGGGCATGCTGCCGTTCATGGGCATCCAGGTGCTGGCGATCGTGCTGTTGTACATGTTTCCGCAAATCGGTCTGTGGCTGCCGCAGGTTCTGTACGGGAGATGACGCGCGGCCCGAAGGTCTGTTGATAATCGCCCGATGAACATTCTGATCATCGGCGCTGGCCGTGTGGGTGAGAGCGTGGCCGAAAGCCTGGTCTCGGAGCGCAACGACATCACCGTCGTCGACACCGACCCGCAGCGTCTGCGCTACCTGCAAGACCGGCTCGACCTGCGCACGGTGGCCGGCAACGGCATCCAACCCTCCGTCTTGCGAGAAGCCGGCGCACCCGACTGCGACATGCTGATTGCCTGCGCCGCGCAAGACGAGGCCAACCTCGTCGTCTGCAAGGTGGCCAAGTCTGTCTTCAACGTGCCGACCACGATTGCGCGCGTTCGCTCCCCCGAGTTCGAAACCGGCTCCGAGCTGCTGGGCGCGACTGGGTTTGCGGTCGACCAGGTGATCTGCCCCGAAGAGTCGGTCACCCGTTATGTGCGCAAGCTCATCGAGTACCCTGAGGCCTTGCAGGTGCTCGAGTTTGCGCGCGGGCTGGTGAGCCTGGTGGCGGTGCGCGCGGTGGCTGGTGGGCCGCTGGTGGCCCACAACCTGGCCGAGCTGCCCAAGCTGGTGCCCGGGGCCGACATGCGCATCGTGGCCATCTACCGCGGCGACACCGCCATCCCCTGCGAAGGCAACACCCGCATCGAGCCCGGCGACGAGGTGTTCGTGCTCACCGCCACGGCCGAAGTGCGGCGTGTGCTCAGCACCGTGCGCCGCATGGACCGGCCGGTCAAGCGCGTGATGATCGCCGGTGGTGGCAAAGTAGGCCTGCGCCTGGCGCGCCAACTGAGAGACAGCCACCAGATCAAACTGATCGAAACCGACGGCAAACGCTGCGAGTACCTCGCCTCGCAGTTGCCGGTGGGTGTGCTGGTGTTGCACGGCGACTCCACCGACGAAGACCTGATGGAAGACGAAAACGTGCGCGACATGGACCTCTTCGTTGCGCTCACCAGCGATGACGAAGACAACATCATGGCCTGCCTGCTCGCCAAGCGACTGGGCGCACGCCGGGTCATCGCGCTGATCAACCGGCGTGCTTATGCCGACCTGGTGCAAGGCACGCAGATCGACATTGCCATCTCGCCGGCGCAGGCCGTGATCGGCGAGCTGCTGGCCCATGTGCGTCGCGGCGACGTGGCGGCGGTGCACAGCCTGCGCCGCGGGGCGGCCGAGGCGCTGGAGGCGGTGGCGCGCGGTGACGTGAAAAGCTCCAAGGTGGTGGGTCGGCGCATCGAAGAGCTGAAGTTTCCGAAGGGTGTGCAAGTGGGCGCCATCGTGCGTGGCCTGCACACCGAAGGCCAGGCGCCACAGGTGCTGATGGCGCACCACGACACGCTGATCGAGAGCAACGACCACGTGATCGTGTTCCTGCCGCACAAGCGCATGGTGCGTGATGTGGAGCGGCAGTTCCAGGTCAGCGCGACCTTCTTCTGACGCGCTGCATGTTGTACAGCCTGCTCCCGGTCGTCTCCATCGTTGGTTTCATGGTGATGGCGTTTTCGCTGACCATGTCCGTGCCCTTCGCCTTTGCGTGGTTTGGCAACGAGTCTGGGTTTCTCGACCATGCCGTGGCCATGGCCGTCACCTTTGTCAGCGGCCTGACCATTTGGCTCGCCACACGCCGCTTCAAGCGCGAGCTGCAGCCGCGCGACGGCTTCTTGCTGGTGGCGCTGGTGTGGAGCGTGCTGCCGGCGTTTGCCACGTTGCCCTTGATGCTGCACCTGCCGCACATGAGCTTCACCGACGCCTACTTCGAAGCCATGTCGGGCATCACCACCACCGGCGGCACGGTGCTGACGGGGCTTGACGCACTGCCCTTGTCGATCAACGTCTGGCGCTGCCTGCTCACCTTCATGGGCGGCATGGGCATCATCGTGCTGGCGGTGGCGATCCTGCCCATGCTGGGTGTGGGCGGCAGCCAGATCTTCAGGGCCGAGACACCGGGCCCGATGAAAGACACCAAGCTCACCCCGCGCATCGCCGAGACGGCACGCGGGCTGTGGACGGTGTACTTCACCATCGCGCTGGCCTGCATGCTGGCCTACCGCGCCGCGGGCATGGGGTGGGCCGACGCGTTCATGCACATGTGCACCACCATCGCGCTGGGTGGGTTTTCGTCCTACGACGCCAGTTTTGCCGCGTTCAATTCGCCTGCGATCGAAGCGGTCGGTATCGTCTTCATGCTGATTTCGGGGGTCAACTTCGCGCTGTACTTCATGGTGTGGCGGCGGCGCTCACTGCGCAGCGTTCTGTTTGATCTCGAGGCGCGCACCTTCTTCGGCGTGTTGGCCTTCGGTGTGGTCACGGTGTCGCTGGTGCTCATGGCGCACGGTGTCTACCCCACCTACCTGGAGAGCCTGCGCCATGCGGCGTTCAACGTGGTGAGCGTGGCCACGACCACCGGCTACGCCACCACCGACTACAGCGCCTGGCCACTGTTCGCGCCGGCCCTGATGCTGTTGCTGGCGTGTTTTGCCACCTCCGCCGGCTCCACCGGCGGCGGCATCAAGATGGCGCGTGCGCTGCTCTTGTTCAAGCAGGCGCGGCGCGAGCTGGTGCGCATCGTGCACCCGCGTGCCGTGCACCCGGTGCGCATGGGCGGCGGCAACGTCGAGCCCAACGTGCTGTTCTCGGTGCTGGCCTTCATGCTGATTTATGGCGCCACCACCGTCGTGCTGACGATGGTGATGCTCGCCTCGGGGCTCGACCTCGTCACCGCCGCGAGCGCGGTGGTGGCCAGCGTCAACAATTTGGGGCCGGGCTTGGGCAGCGTGGGGCCGGCCGGCAACTTCCAGGGCCTGAGCGACTTTCAGACCTGGGTCTGCACGGTTGCGATGTTGATGGGGCGGGTCGAGTTGTTGTCGATCCTGGTGCTGTTCACGCCGCAGTTCTGGCAGAAGTAGGGCGGGCTCAAAACTCCGTTCGGGCTGAACCTGTCGAAGTCCTTGCACAGCGCTTCGACAGGCTCAGTGTGACCGGTTCCAACGGGCTGTCGTTGGCTCAATGGGCCGCGAGCTGAGGCACGCTCACCACGGCGCTTCGCGCGCCAGGGTCCACGCCGCACCATGCGGCCCGCTGGCCTGTCGGGTCCACGCCGCACCAGGCGGGCGAAGCCTGGGCCGCGGGCGGCCTGTCGCCAAACTCCTTGGCATACAAAGCCTGCATGGCATCAAAGGCCGATTGCAGCGCCAGCGCGTCGTCTTCGCCGCGCAGCCCGAGGTAGGGAAAGTGGTGCACGAAGTGGCCGAAGGCGTGCTCACAATCGGCCGCGTACTTGCGGGTGTCCAAGATGTGCAGGTGCCAGAAACGATCGACGTCTTGCTCGGGGGCCAGCGTCATGCCCGGGTACTTGGCGTGCAGGATCAGGTAGCGCTTGTAGGCCAGCTCCATCTGGTCGGCGTGGTCGTTCGACCAGCCATAACCCTCTTCGTGTCGTGTGGCCTTGAACTTGATCAGGCTCAGGTCCATTGTCTGGATGGCCGCGATCGTGTGTTCCAGAGTTTTGTCGCTCACGTTGTTCATGAATCCTCCGTCTGGTGTTGAATCTCACCCGAGGGCGACCGCCCGCAGGCCGCGCAATGATGCGCGCCGCGCAGGTGTTGCGGCACTAAACCATGGACGCAGAAACGGTCTATCTTTCCGCTCGCGACGCGAGGAAACTGCATCATGAAAAAAACCGCCAAGGCCCTGGTCGACGAGGCCATGGGCCGTGTCACCACCTACACCGTTGAGCAAGCGCGTGCGCTGCACGGCCAGCCCGGCGTGCAGTTTGTCGATGTGCGCGACGTGCGCGAACTGGAGCACGAAGGCGCGATTCCCGGCGCCTTCCATGCGCCGCGCGGCATGCTCGAGTTCTGGGCCGACGCGGAGTCGCCGTACCACAAACCGGTATTCGGCGAAGACAAGCAGTACGTGCTGTTCTGCGCCGCCGGCTGGCGCTCGGCGCTCGCCACCCAGACGCTGATGGACATGGGCATGGTGCATGTGGCTCACATCGACGGCGGCTTCGGCGCCTGGAAAGAGGCGGGCGCGCCGGTGCAAGACAAGCTCAAGAAGTAGCGGTGCCTTCGTTGTGTGACCAAGCTACCTGGCGGTTTCCCACTTGCCACCGAACTGAACGCAAAGATTGTGCACAGTCGCCAGACTGGCCGGCTCTTTGCTCAACCCGCAGTGGGCTTGAATGATTGGCAAGCGTCACTTGCGTGATGATTTCTCTGGCTGATCATCGATGTCTTTGATCAGGAATTCCATCTCGCCGATCTCCCGCCGTTGCGCCTCAATGATGGCGTCAGCCAGCTTCCTGACACGAGGGTCAGCAATATGTGCGCTCTCGCTGGTAAGGATTGCAATGGAGTGGTGCGGAATCATCGCTTTCATCCAGGCGGTATCGGCGACGGTTGCTTGGCTGCGAACCAACCAGAGGCCCGAGCCCATCAGCGCAACACTTCCTATGACGATGGCCAAGTTGGCCTTCTTGTCTTTGTACATGTGCCGCATGAAGAAAAGCATTACCAACGCCATGCAGCCAGCCATGATGAATGTCATGAACAGACGGGTTTGGCTAAACCAAACATGGCTGAGCTGATATGTATTGAGGTACATCAAGCAGAACATCAACGTGGAAGAAACCACGATCATGAGTATGAAGTTTCTGTACGGATGCATGGATGTCTCCTGTGACGTCTAACGTCTGAAATGTGAGGCGGTGTCCGGTTTGCCGGGTGACGTCCTCTCGATTAAAGGTTTCGGCGGCGCTTTCAGCGGTTGACCCAGCCACCACATACCGGGAACACCTGCCCAACAAAGCAGTCTGCGCCAGGGCTACACAGGTAGGCCGCGAACAGAGCGTCTTCACGTGCGCCCACCAGCCGACCCAGCGGTACCTCACGAGACAACCGCTCCTGGAACCGAGGGTTGGCTTGAACCTCCGGCGGAAAGTAGGTTGGATTTTCTACGAAGTTCTGGGCAATGGCGTTCACCTGGATCTTCTGCGGGGCCAGTTCGACTCCAACAGCCTGCACATAAGCGAGCTGTGCTCCGCGCGCGGCGCTGTAGGTAGAGGCCCGCTTCATGCCGCGCAGGGCTGAGGCGCTGCCGATCACCAGTATCTTTCCGCCGCCCCTGCTGGCCATGCCAGGGGCTACCGCCTTGATCAGCCTTGGCAAAGGATCGACCAGGGCCGCAAACACCTGACGCCACTCAGCTTCTTCGACCAGCACGGCCGGCGTGCTGGGCGCGACGATAGATAGATTGGCGACCAGCACATCAATTGCTCCCGCCTGCGAGGCCACCAGTTCAACGCTCCCGGCCACCGAGAGGTCAGCGTCGCTACGCACAACGTCAGCCCCTTGCTCCGCAAAGACCTCGCAGAGCATGGGGCCCATAAACTCCAAGGCCTGCGTAATGAGGACACGTTTTCCAACAAGTGCGTTCTGCATCAGCGATCTCATCCAATGGTGAGGTAGGGGCGTTTGTCTTGCACCGACTAACCTGTTTTCGCCAGCATAGCGGGCCTGGTACGTCTGGCAAGGAATCGGCGCATACACCCGGGCATGAAGGCCTTGGTACTCTGAAGCTTCGCAAGGCGGGGTCGGCGTGCATAGAATCGTTCGATTGACGTATACGTCAATTTGGCAGCAAGCAGCAAAGGTGACTCCCCCATGAAAAACAGCGGCGGCGGCTTTGACAGTGGCTTCGGTTTTGAAGATGAACACGATGACGGCGGTGACGCCGTCATCGACCTGCTCAACATGAGCGCCCAATGGCTGGTGGCCAACCCCGACCCGCAAGCCTTCATCGCGCGCCTGAGCCGTGAGGGCCCGGAGTTGTTCCCACAGTTGTTGAAGGAGGGCGCTGCGCCCGGAGCCGGGCTCTTTGCCTGCATGGCGTGGGGCATCGTGTCGGCGATGCCGCTGCCCAGCAACGGCTTCAGGCCGAACAAATTGCCGCTGCCGGGTCGCAACGAGGCCTGCGTGTGCGGCTCGGGTGCCAAGTTCAAACAATGTTGTTCGCCCTTCTTTTCGGCGCTGCCGCCGCTGGAGCCCGAGTTGTTGGGTGCCATGGCGGTGAAGGCGCTGCCGGCCGAGCGCTGGCCCGCGTTGCCGCGCGAGCACGTGAGCGCGGCCATGGTGACCACCGCGGCCACCCTGTTGTGTGAAGAAGACCGCGCCGATGACGCCCTGGCCTTGCTTCGGCCCTGGGGGCAATTGCCGCCCCCCTGGCCCGACAAACGCGCCGACCTGCTCGATCTGCTGGGCGACCTGCTGCTCGATTTTGGGTTGCAAGATGAGCGCGAACAGCTGGCGCGCCACATGGTTCAGCACGGCGGCAAACAGATGCAGTCGCTGGGCTGGCAGCGCCTGAGCCTCATGGCCACCGATGCTGGTGACGACGCCGCTGGCCGCGAGGCCTTCGAGAAAGCCCAACGCCTCACGCCCAACGACCCGCGGGTGGCCCTTCTTGAGGTGACGACCCTGTTGGGGCAGGGCGAGGACAAGCGCGCACGCGAGCGCGCGGCCTTTCACGTGAAGCGCTTGAGTCGCTTGCCCGATGCGCTCACCATGGTTGACGCGATCGAAGCACTGGAAGAGTTCGCCGACCCTCACTCCAGCTTGACCCAGCACGCGAACACCCTGCTGGGCGGTGGCCCACCGCTGCCCCTCTTTGAGGAGCTTCGGCAATGGCTTGATGGGCTGCCGCCCCCGAAGCTGCGCCTCACGCTGCCCGACGTGCCGTGTGACGACCTGGGCGAGCTGCGGCCTACGGCGGTGGCTCAGAAAGCGCTGCACCAATGGCACCAGAGCTTTGGGCTCGATGCGCCGCGCATGGCCTGGGAGAGCATCGGCGACGAAGCGCTCGAAGTTTTTGACCGCACCGAGTGGCTGGCTCTGCTGCAGGCGCAGCCCCTGCTGGCCGATTGTTTTGATGTGATTGACGGCTTGTTGTTGTCCTTGGACTGGGTGCCAGGGGGTCTGGCCTCGGGCGCGCAGGCCGCGCTGGTGGAGCGTGCCTTGCAGCTGTGGCAACAGTTGCACGAGCGCCACCCCCACGCGCGCTGCGAATGGGGCCATTGGGGCAACCGGCCCGCCTTGCGTCTGCTGGTCTTGCGCATTGACACCGACACCTCGCCCACCGCCGACCAGAGCTACCGCTGGCTGAGCTACCTGGTCAACGTGCTCAACCCTCACGACAACCACGGTTTGCGTGAACGACTGGCCGCAGTGCACCTGCGGCGTGGCGAGACGGCGCTGGCCTTGGCATTGTGCGAGCGTTACCCCGAAGACACGGTGGGCATGACGCTGCTGCATGCGCGCGCGTTGTTGGCGGCGGGGCGGCTGGACGAAGCCGAGGCCCGCCTTGCCGTCGCGTTGGAGCGCAATGCGCATGCCGGCAAGCTGCTGCTCGGCAAGCGCGCGCCGCGCCTGCCTGAAGGCTCGTCGTATGCGCTGGGTTCGATGGAGGAGGCCCGCTTTGCGCTGTCTGCGCAGTTCGATCTGTGGCGCGATGACCCTGCCGTAAAGCATTGGGTGCAGGACCGCCTGCAGCCGGGCCAAGGCCAGGCCGGCGACACCGCCAGCCTTTTTGATTGACTGCACACCGACCGCCATGCCCGCACTCAGCTCCAAGCTCAGCCCCCGTTCCGAAGAGTTCAAAGCCAACGCCGCTGCCATGCGTGTGCTGGTCGACGACCTCAACGCCAAGCTCGCGCAGGTGGCGCTGGGTGGCGGTGTGGCGCCGCGCGTCAAACACGTGGCGCGCGGCAAGCTGCTGCCGCGCGACCGGGTTGAGATGCTGCTCGACCCCGACACGCCGTTTCTTGAGATCGCACCGCTCGCCGCGCACGGCATGTACAACGGTGATGCGCCGGGTGCCGGGCTGATCGCCGGCATCGGCCGCGTGGTCGGTGTCGAGTGCATGGTGGTCTGCAACGACGCCACTGTGAAAGGCGGCACCTACTACCCCCTCACGGTGAAAAAACACCTGCGCGCGCAAGAGATCGCGCAGGCCAACCGCTTGCCCTGCATCTACCTGGTCGACAGTGGCGGCGCCAACCTGCCGAACCAAGACGAAGTGTTCCCCGACCGCGACCACTTCGGCCGCATCTTCTTCAACCAGGCGCAGATGAGCGCAGCCGGCATCCCGCAGATCGCGGTGGTGATGGGCTCGTGCACCGCCGGTGGTGCCTACATGCCGGCGATGAGTGATGAGTCGATCATCGTCAAGAACCAGGGCACCATCTTTCTGGCCGGCCCGCCGCTGGTGAAGGCGGCCATCGGCGAAGTGGTGAGCGCCGAAGACTTGGGCGGTGGCGACGTGCACACACGCTTGAGCGGTGTGGCCGACCACCTGGCGCAGAACGACACCCACGCGCTGGCCATCGCACGCAACGCGGTGGCCCACCTCAACTGGCGCAAAGACAACCCCTTGCGTTGCATCGAACCGAAGCCGCCGCTGTTCGACGCGGCTGAGCTGCACGGTGTGATCCCCACGGACACGCGCAAGCCGTTCGACGTGCGAGAGATCATTGCGCGCATCGTCGACGCCTCAGAGTTCGAGGAATTCAAGGCACGTTACGGCAACACCTTGGTGACGGGCTTTGCGCACATCGAAGGCATGCCGGTCGGCATCGTCGCCAACAACGGCGTGCTGTTTTCCGAGTCGGCGCAAAAAGGCGCGCACTTCATTGAGCTGTGTTGCCAGCGCAGGCTTCCGCTCGTGTTCTTGCAAAACATCACCGGCTTCATGGTCGGCAAGAAGTACGAAAACGAAGGCATTGCCAAACACGGCGCCAAGATGGTGACGGCGGTGTCGACCGCGAGCGTGCCTAAGTTCACCGTCATCATCGGCGGCAGCTTCGGCGCCGGCAACTACGGCATGTGTGGCCGCGCCTTCGACCCGCGCTTCTTGTGGATGTGGCCCAACGCGCGCATCTCGGTGATGGGCGGTGAGCAGGCGGCGAGCGTGCTCGCCACCGTGCGCCGTGATGGCATCGAGGCCAAGGGCGGCAGCTGGAGCGCCTTCGAAGAAGCCGCCTTCAAGCAGCCGGTGCGCGAGCAGTTCGAAACGCAGGCCCACCCGTACTACGCCACCGCTCGTTTGTGGGACGACGGGATCATCGATCCCGCCGACACCCGCCGTGTGCTGGCGCTGGGCTTGAGTGCGAGCCTGAACGCACCCATCGCCGACACGAAGTTCGGCTTGTTCCGCATGTGAGGGCAATGAAGCCATGAGCACCCTGGACATTCAACGCGCTGGGCCAGTCGCACGCGTCTTCTTGAACCGGCCTGACGTGCGCAACGCCTTCAACGACGAAGTGATCGCCGAGCTGCACGCGGCCTTCACCGAGCTCGGTGCCGATGCGAGCCTGCGCGCCATCGTGCTCGGTGGTCACGGCAAAGCCTTCTGCGCCGGCGCCGACCTGTCGTGGATGCGCGCGATGGCCGATTACAGCTGGGAGCAGAACCGCGCCGACGCACAGGCCCTGGCCGACATGTTGTGGGCGGTCTACAGCTGCCCGGTGCCGGTGGTGGGCCGGGTGCAGGGCGACTGTTATGCCGGCGGTGTGGGCCTGGCGGCGGTGTGTGATGTGCTGGTGGCGTCTGATGTGGCCGCGTTTTGCCTGAGCGAGGCCAAGCTCGGCCTGCTGCCCGGCACCATCAGCCCGTATGTGATTCGTGCCATGGGCGAGCAGGCCGCGCGGCGCTACTTCGTGACGGCCGAGCGCTTCAGCGCCACACGCGCGCAGGCTTTGGGCTTCGTGCACGAGGTGTGCACGCTCGATGTGCTCGACGCCCGAGTTGACGAGATCGTGGCCTCGCTGGTCGACAACGGGCCGATGGCCACACGCGCCTGCAAACGCCTGGCGCAAGACGTGGCCGGTGTGCCCATCACGGCCGAGTTGCGCGACGAGACGGCGCGCCGCATTGCCGACATCCGCGCCAGTGACGAAGGGCGCGAAGGGGTGCAGGCCTTCCTCAACAAACGCAAGCCGTCGTGGCTTGTCGGTGGCCAGTGAAGACGCGGCGGGCCGAGCGCCGGGCCGCTCCCAAGCCGGCCCGCATCCCCTCGGGGGATCGGCCGGCGTACCCGTCGGCCGAGGGGTCGTCATGAACCTGGACACCACACAACTCATGGCGATTGCCGCCGGCCTCGGCTGGGCCAGCGGGCTGCGTTTGTATGCGGTGGTGTTTCTCACCGGCATCGCGGGTTTCATGGGCTGGGTGGATCTGCCACACGGCCTTCAACTGCTGCAGCACCCGTTGATGCTGGGCGCCAGCGGCCTGATGTTGTTCATAGAGTTTTTCGCCGACAAGATCCCCGGCGTCGACACCCTGTGGGATGTGGTCCACACCGTGGTGCGAATTCCGGCGGGTGCGGCGCTCGCGGCAGGTGTGTTCGGTGCCGACCACGCCACCGCAGCGGCCGTGGCTGCGCTGTTGGGTGGCACGCTGGCCGCCACCAGCCACGTGGCCAAGGCCACCACACGCGCGGCGGCCAACACCTCGCCCGAGCCGTTTTCCAACATTGGCCTGTCGCTGCTCGGCGATGGCGCGGTGCCGGTGATGCTGTGGCTCTCGTGGGAGCAGCCGCTGGTGTTCTTCGGCCTCTTGCTGCTGGCGCTGGTCGTGATGGTGGTCTTGATCTGGGTGTTTGCAAAATTCCTGCGGCAGCTGCTGCGCCTGTTGTCGAAGTGGCTGGGCTCGGCTCAGCCTTCAACCTGAGCCGAACATGTTCAAGAAAATCCTGATTGCGAACCGCGGTGACCAGCCGCGAAGCGGCGCAGCGACGAAGTCAAATGGCATGGCACGCGCAGCGTGCGCAGGCGAACTCACCGCGGAGGCAACATGTTCAAGAAAATCCTGATTGCGAACCGCGGTGAGATCGCCTGCCGGGTTGCGGCCACCGCACGCCGCATGGGCATTCAGACGGTGGCGGTGTATTCCGATGCCGATGCCCACGCCAAACACGTGATGGCCTGCGACGAGGCGGTGCACATCGGGCCGTCTTCGCCGAAAGACAGTTACCTGCGCGGCGAGCGCATCATCGCGGCAGCACTCGCCTCCGGCGCGCAAGCCGTCCACCCCGGCTACGGTTTCCTCAGCGAAAACGAAAACTTTGCCCAGGCTTGCGCCGATGCGGGCCTGGTCTTCATCGGCCCGCCCGCATCGGCCATCAAGGCGATGGGGCTCAAGGCCGAAAGCAAACGCTTGATGGCCGAGGCTGGTGTGCCGCTGGTGCCGGGTTACCACGGCGCTGACCAAGACCCGGCGCTGCTGCAGCGCGAGGCCGACACCATCGGCTACCCGGTGCTCATCAAGGCCAGCGCAGGCGGCGGTGGCAAGGGCATGCGGGTGGTCAACGCGGCAGCTGAGTTCGAGGCCGCACTCGCCTCGTGCAAGCGCGAAGCCATCAACAGCTTTGGCGACGACGCGGTGCTGATCGAGCGTTACGTCACACGCCCCCGCCACATCGAGATCCAGGTGTTTGGTGACACGCACGGCCAGTGCATCTACCTCTTCGAGCGTGATTGTTCGGTGCAACGCCGCCACCAGAAGGTGCTGGAAGAAGCGCCCGCGCCCGGCATGAGCGACACACGCCGGCGCGAGATGGGCGAGGCGGCGGTGGCCGCGGCCAAGGCGGTGGGTTACGTGGGCGCCGGCACGGTGGAGTTCATCGCCGAGCCCATCGATGGCTCCAGCGATTTGCGCTTCTACTTCATGGAGATGAACACCCGCCTGCAGGTGGAGCACCCGGTCACCGAGGCCATCACCGGCCTCGACCTGGTGGAGTGGCAGCTGCGCGTGGCGTTCGGCGAGCCGCTGCCGAAAGCGCAGCATGAACTG
>JBBRFR010000059.1:0-14441 GCA_038241485.1 Burkholderiales bacterium | reverse complement strand
AATCCGCGGGTTGAGCCGCGAGTTGAGTCTGTAGCGGCCTGGATGATTGACCTCGCCACCGTGTTGCCGATGATGGTGACGGTGGTGCAGTCGGCGTGCACGCTGCCGGTGTTCTATTTAGGCTCTGTTGAATTTCGAGTGGGTACAGCGCCGCCTCGACCCGTTCGCCCTGAGCAGGGACTGAGCTTGTCGAGGGCCCGTGCGTCGAAGGGCTGGTGAGCGAAGCCACCGTGCGAGAAGGGCTTCGACAGGCTCAGCCCGAACGGGGGGTGGGGTATCTATTTGCCCACTCGAAATTCAACAGAGGCTCTTTTTGGGCGGCCCCGCGAAGCGTTGGCCGACACCCTCGACCGCCGCAAGTACTTCATCGTTGCGCAGCTCTGGGCGACGACGGTGAGCGTGCTGAAGTTCGTCGGCAGCGAGCGCCGAAGGTGTCGCGCAGCATCGCCGAAGCGATGGCCTGAGGCTCAGCGTTTGCGTGCCACCGCGCGTTTGCGAGGGCTGGCGGCGCGCGGCGTGGCCTTGGCTTCCGGCTCAGGCACGAGAGGCTCGATGCCGGCTGCAGCAGCCGGGCTCAGCGATGGCGCCACCCAACTCGGCGTGGGCCAAGTGGGCGCCACAGGCCAGGTAGACAGCAGCATCGACCACCAGGAGCGGCTGGCGCTCAGCAAGGTTTCCCATTGGCGGGCTTGCAGTGCAATCGCTTGCTCTGAAGTCCAGGGTGATTGCCACAACACGGGGTCGTCGACGGCGGGCGGGTCACCGGGCCCAGGGGCCCAAAACGAGTTCCAGTGCTGCCACATGGTTTGTTCCTTGTCGGTCGGGTCGTTTGAGCTTACTGCGCACCTGCAGCAAACACCAGCAACTTAACCGCGGCGCAGCAGCAGCGCGCCGGCAGCACCCAGCAGCACAAACATGGCCAGGCTCCAGAATTCGTAGGGCACCCCCACCATCGACACCGCTGCATCGGCGCAGCTGGCGCGCGCCAAGAAGACATCAGGCCACAGGCTGTCGAGCTTCATGGCGCTCACGATGTTGTCGGCCACCGTCATGGCGCATGACGACGAGGCTGCGGCCTTGAAGTGTTGCCACAAGGCAGCGGCTACGCCGCAGAGCGCAAGCAGCAGCACCAGCGCGCCGGCGAGGCGTTTCGCAACTGCACCGACCAGGCAAACCAGCGCGATGGCAAGAAAGATCACCCGCTGCAAGATGCACCAGGGACAGGGCTCCATGCCGTAGACATGTTGCGACACCAGCGCCGCGCCCACCGAGGCCAGGCTCAGCAAGGCGATGCCGATGAGCAGCACCGCCGGCCGTTGCAGCATATTTTTCATCGGACTTCGACGATGAGTTCGATCTCGACGCAGGCGCCCATCGGGATCTGTGCCACGCCGAAGGCGCTGCGGGCGTGTGCGCCTTTGACGCCGAACACTTCCGCCAGCAGCTCGCTGCAGCCGTTGGTCACGAGGTGCTGCTCGGTGAAATCGGGCGTGCTATTGACCAGGCTCATCACCTTGACGATGCGCTCCACTTCGTTCAGGTCACCCACCGCGGCATGCAGCGTGCCCAGCAGGTCGATGGCGATGGCGCGTGCGGCCTGTTTGCCGGTGGCGGTGTCGGTGTCGCGGCCTAACTGGCCGACCCAGGGTTTTCCGTCGCGCTTGGCGATGTGACCGGAGAGGAACACGAGTTTGCCGGTGCGCACGAAGGGCACATAGGCCGCGGCAGGAATCGCCACGGGCGGCAGCTCAATGCCGAGAGACTTCAAGCGGTCGTAGACAGACATCACAAGCACCGGGAATCAGGGGAGGCGCAAATCCTACACTGCGGCCATGGGAGGAAAAGACCAAGCTTGGCGCATGGCCAGCATGGGTTTGGCCTGGCTGCTCGGCGTGGCGCTGCAGTTGCAAGAGCGAACCCTGCTGCCGCTGTGGGCCTACCTGTTGTGCCTGGCGGTGGGGCTCGTGGGCGCCGCCGTGGCCTGGCGTTGGCCGCGGGTCTGGCTGCTGTCGTTGGGGGCCGCGCTGGCGTTTGCGTGGGGTGCATCGGGCTGGCGGGCGAGTGAACGCCTGGCCGACGCGCTGCCCCCGTCGCTTGAAGGGCAAGACCTGCAGGTGGTGGGTGTGGTGGCGGGCTTGCCGCAGCAGTCGCCAGTGGGTTTGCGGTTTCGATTCGAGATCGAAGAAGCGCGCCTGCAGGGTGAGGTGGTCCGGCTGCCGAGCCGTGTGTCGCTGGGGTGGTATGCCGGCTGGCACGAAGACGCCGCCCTGAGCGAGCCGATGCAGTCGCTGCGCGCGGGCCAGCGTTGGCGCTTCACCGTGCGGCTGCGCCAGCCGCACGGCAACATCAACCCCGATGGGTTTGACTACGAGCTCTATCTGTTTGAACAAGGTTTGCGCGCGACCGGGTATGTGCGAGCCAACGACAAGTTGGCGCCGCAGTTGCTTGAGGCGCAGGCGGGCCACCCCGTCGACCGCCTGCGCCAACGGGTGCGCGATGCCATCGAGGCCACCGTCAGCGACCCGCGCGCGGCCGGCGTGTTGGCCGCGCTGGCGGTGGGCGATCAGTCGGCCATTGAGCGCGACGACTGGCAACTGTTTCGCACCACCGGTGTGGCCCACCTGATGAGCATCAGCGGGCTGCACGTGACCATGTTTGCCTGGGTGGCGAGCCTGGCCATCGTGGGCTTGTGGCGGCGCAGTGGCCGCGCGGTGTTGTGGATTCCCGCGCAGCTCGCCGGGCGCTGGGGCGGGCTGGTGGCTGCGGCCGGTTACGCGCTGGTTTCAGGCTGGGGTGTGCCCGCGCAACGCACGGTGTGGATGCTGGCCACGGTGACATTGCTGCAGCTCTTGGGCCGGCGCTGGCCGTGGTCGCTGGTGCTGCTGGCCGCCGCCGTGGTGGTCAGCGCACTCGACCCCTGGGCCTTGTTGCAGCCAGGCTTCTGGCTGTCATTCATGGCGGTGGGATTGTTGATGGCGTCGGAGCCGGTGCATGCGTCGACGCAGGCGCAAACCGAGCGGCGCTGGTGGCACGGCCTGGCTGGCGCGGCCAAGGGAGGCCTGCGCACTCAGGTGGTGGCAACGCTGGGCTTGACACCGCTCACGCTGGTGTTTTTTCAGCAGGTGTCGCTGGTGGGCTTTGTGGCGAACCTGATGGCCATTCCGGTGGTCACGCTGGTGGTCACGCCGCTGGCCTTGTTGGGCGTGGTGTGGTCGCCGCTGTGGCTGGCCGGTGCGTGGGTGGAGCAGAGCCTGGCCCAGGGCCTGGCGTTGTTGGCCGAGCTGCCGGGTGCCGTGTGGCTCGCGCCTGTCGCGCCGCTGTGGGCGCAGGTCGCAGGCTTGTGCGCGGCGGCGCTGATGGTGCTGCCCTTGCCCTGGCGGGTGCGCTTGCTGGCCGTGCCGCTGGTCATGCCTTTGTTGTTGCCTGTGCGCGATCTGCCAGGAGAGGGCCGCTTCGAGCTGCTGGCGGTGGACGTGGGGCAGGGCACGGCGGTGCTGGTGCGAACCCGCTCGCACTTGATGCTGTACGACGCCGGCCCGCAGTATTCGCGCGACACCGACGCCGGCCAGCGGGTGCTGCTGCCCTTGTTGCGCGCGCGGGGCGAAACGCACATCGATCGCCTGGTGCTGAGCCACCGTGACCTCGACCACGTGGGTGGCGCCGCGGCCTTGCTGAAAGGGATGCCGGTGGGCGAGCTGCTCAGCTCGCTGGAAACCACGCACCCGCTGCACGCCCATGCCGCCCAATCGCGCCGCTGTGAAGGCGGCCAGTCGTGGCAGTGGGATGGCGTTCGATTCGAGGTGCTGCACCCCCGGCCCACCGACTACGAACGCAAGCTCAAGCCCAACGGCATGTCGTGTGTGATCAAGGTGAGCGGCGCCCAGGGCACGGCGCTGTTGACCGGTGACATCGAGCGCCAACAAGAGGCTGAGCTGCTCGCGACCCAGGCTGAGGCGCTGCGCAGCGACCTGCTGCTGGTGCCGCACCACGGCAGCCGAACCTCGTCGACCGCGGCTTTTCTCGATGCTGTCGCGCCGAAGCTCGCGGTGGTTCAGGCGGGTTACAAAAACCGCTTTGGCCACCCGGTGGCCGAGGTGCTGGCGCGTCTGCGTGAGCGCGGTGTGGTGGTATTGGCCAGCCCGGGCTGCGGTGCCTGGCACTGGATGGACGGGTCGACATGGGTGTGCGAACGCGAAACCAGCCGGCGCTACTGGCGCCACGTCGGCGGCTCTGAATAATCTCCGTGAGAAGGCGCCCCCTAATGGTGCGCAAGTGGCCTGGAATTTGCTACCCTGGCTAGCAGGAGACTTGCAAATGAGGTGCCGATGAAGAACAGCTTCGACGAGATGCAGGCCACCAGCACCACGGTGCGCGAACACTACCGGGTGTACGACCGTTGGTTGGCTCAGCAGCCGAGTGACGTGATGCATTCCCGCCGTGAAGAGGCGGAGATGATCTTTCGCCGTGTGGGCATCACCTTCGCCGTGTATGGCGCCAAAGACGAAGACGGCTCGGGCACCGAGCGCCTGATCCCGTTTGACCTGATCCCGCGTGTAATCCCCGCTAGCGAGTGGGCCGAGATGGA
Source organism: Burkholderiales bacterium (assembly GCA_038241485.1). Lineage (GTDB taxonomy): Bacteria > Pseudomonadota > Gammaproteobacteria > Burkholderiales > Burkholderiaceae_C > Rhizobacter. The sequence continues at coordinate 9,856 of JBBRFR010000059.1, read as the reverse complement.
AAAGGGCCTGATCCAGCGGGTCACGGCGCTCAACCGTTTTATCCACGACGTGTACCACGAGCAGGAGATCATCCGCGCCGGCATCGTGCCGGCCGACCAGATCTTCAAGAACGCGCAGTTCCGCCCCGAGATGATGGGTGTCGACGTGCCCGGTGGCGTGTACTCGCACATCAGCGGCATCGACATCGTGCGCGCCGGCAACGCCGATGGCAGCGGCTCGTACTACGTGCTCGAAGACAACCTGCGTGTGCCCAGCGGTGTGAGCTACATGCTTGAGAACCGCAAGATGATGATGCGGCTCTTTCCCGAGCTGTTCAGCATGCACCGCATCGCGCCAGTGGCGCATTACCCCGACCTGCTGCTGGAAACACTGCGTGCCGTGGCGCCGTCCGGCGTCAACGAGCCGACGGTGGTGGTGCTCACGCCGGGCATGTACAACAGCGCCTACTTCGAGCACGCGTTTCTGGCGCAGCAGATGGGGGTGGAGCTGGTCGAGGGTCAAGACCTCTTCGTCAAAGACAACTTCTGCTACATGCGCACCACACAAGGCCCGAAGCGGGTCGACGTGATCTATCGCCGCGTGGATGACGACTTTCTCGACCCGCTGGCCTTTCGCTCCGACTCCACGCTTGGGTGCGCGGGCCTGCTCAGCGTGTACCGCGCGGGCAATGTCACCTTGTCGAATGCCATCGGCACCGGCGTGGCCGACGACAAGTCGATCTACCCCTACGTGCCCAAGATGATCGAGTTCTACCTGGGCGAAAAGCCGATCCTCAACAACGTGCCCACCTACCAGTGTCGCGAGCCCGGCGACTTCAAGTACGTGCTCGACCACCTGCCCGAGCTGGTGGTGAAAGAGGTACATGGCGCCGGTGGCTACGGCATGCTCGTCGGCCCGGCCGCGACCAAGGCCGAGATTGCCGACTTCCGCAAGGCGCTGGAAGCCAACCCGGCCGGCTACATCGCCCAGCCCACGCTCAGCCTGTCGACCTGCCCCACGTTTGTGGAGAGCGGCATCGCGCCACGCCACATCGACCTGCGGCCGTTTGTGCTGTCAGGCAAAAACGTGCAGATGGTGCCCGGCGGCCTGACGCGTGTGGCGCTGAAAGACGGCTCGCTGGTCGTCAACTCGTCGCAGGGCGGCGGTACAAAAGACACCTGGGTTTTGGAGGCGTGATGAACACAGCCAGCAAACACAAACCGTTCGGGCTTAGGTATCGAAGCCTCGTGCCGTTGCTGAGCAGGCCTCCAATACCTCAGGCCGAACGGCCGTTGATGGGTCACCAGAAGGAGTCTGTGATGCTTTCTAGAACCGCCGAACACTTGTTCTGGATGGTGCGCGACATGGAGCGCGCCGAAAGCGCGAAGCGCTTCGACGAAGCCACAACACAGCAGCGCGCGATAGCGCGCAGCGGGGTTTTCGGCCAGAAAGGGGTTTGCAATGCTCTCTAGAACCGCCGATCACCTGTTCTGGATGGCGCGCTACATGGAGCGCGCCGAAAACACCGCGCGCATGCTGGACGTCAACTACCAGACCTCGCTGCTGCCGCAATCGGCCGACGCCGCTGAAAACGGCTGGCGCGGCCTGTTGAGCATCTCCGAGCTGACTGCCGACTACAGCGAGCGCCATGGCGAGGTCGCACCCAAGAAGGTGATGGACTACATGGTGAGCGACGAGAAGAACCCGTCGAGCATCTACAGCTGCCTGATGGCCGCGCGCGAAAACGCCCGTGCCGTGCGCGGCGCCCTCACCACCGAGGTGTGGGAAACGCAGAACCAGACCTGGCTCGAATTCCAGCGCATGCTGCGCGTCAAGGCCTTCGACAAAGACCCGGGCGACGCCTTCGAGTGGGTCAAGTTCCGCTCGCACCTGTCACGCGGCGTGACGGTGGGCACGATGCTGCAAGACGAGGCCTTCCACTTCTTGCGCATCGGCAGCTTCTTGGAGCGCGCTGACAACACCGCCCGCATGCTCGACGTGAAGTTCCACGCGGTGGAGAGCGAGTTTTTCGGCACCGGTGCGGCCAATGGCAACGCTGGCAAGGACCAGGAGTACGACTTCTATCACTGGTCGGCCATTCTGCGATCGGTGTCGGGCTTCGAGGTCTACCGCAAGGCCTATCGCAACGTGATCCGTCCTGAGAAGGTGGCCGAGTTGTTGATCCTGCGCGCCGACATGCCGCGCTCGCTCGCAGCCTGCATGGACGAAGTGGTGTCGAACTTGCAGCGTGTGGCCAACGAGCAGTCGCACGACACGTTGCGCCGTGCCGGGCGTTTGCAGGCCGACCTGCGCTTTGGCCGCATCGACGAGATCCTGGCTACCGGCTTGCATGCCTTCCTCAGCCAGTTTCTGGAGCGAGTGGGCACGCTGGGGGTGGGCATCAGCCGCGACTTCCTCGTGCCCGTGGCTGCGTGAGACACCTGCGGCGTCACGGATGAAACTCAACATCCAACACGTGACGCACTACGACTACAGCGCGCCGCTGCAGTACGCCCTGCAGTCGCTGTGCCTCACCCCTCAGGGCAGCGCCCACCAAACGGTGCATGAGTGGACCTTAAGCGCCCCGGCCCCGCTATTTGCGCAGCGCGACGGCTACGGCAACCTGGCCCACACCTGGAGCCTGGACCGCCGAAGTTATGGCAACGCGGTGCGCGCGAGCGGCACGGTCGAGACGCATGCCTCGCCCTGGTTGGTCGACGCCTCGGTGCCGCCCCAGCTCTACCTGCGCAACACGCCATTGACCGCTGCCGATGATCGGCTGCACGCACTGGGCCGCGCGCACTTCGTTGATGGTGTGGACGAAACCTCGGCCCTGGCCTTGGCCCATGCCGTGCTGCAACGGGTGCGCTACAAGGCAGGCTCCACCAGCGTGCTGACCACGGCGCTGCAAGCCTGGGAGCAGGGTGGCGGTGTGTGCCAAGACCATGCCCATGTGTTCATCGCCGCCTGCCGCGCCAACGGCGTGCCAGCGCGCTACGTGAGCGGCTATTTCTACGCCCCCGACGAGGCCGACCTGGCCAGCCATGCCTGGGCCGATGTGTGCATGGATGCCAACGAACACCGCTGGTTGAGCATAGACATCACCCACGGCTGCCTGATGGATGAGCGCCACGTTCGACTGGCCGTGGGCCTGGATTACGCCGCCTGCTCACCGATACGTGGTGTGCGCGAGGGCGGTGGTGACGAATCCATGCGGGTTCGCATTGACATCTGCGAAGCGCGACCTTCTTCTTCCCTGATTTCTGTTCTGGAGCCTTGAATGTCCATCCACGTTGCGCTCAACCACGTGACCCACTACCGGTACGACCGGCCGGTCAACCTCGGGCCGCAGGTGGTTCGCCTGCGCCCCGCGCCGCACTCGCGCACCCGCATCCTCAGCTACTCGATGCGTGTGACGCCGGCCACCCACTTCATCAACTGGCAGCAAGACCCGCAGAGCAACTACCTCGCGCGCTTGGTATTCCCTGACAAGACGACCTCGTTTCGCATCGAGATCGACTTGGTGGCCGAGATGTCGGTGCTCAACCCCTTTGACTTCTTTCTGGAGCCGGCGGCCGAACACTTCCCGTTCGAATACGACCCGGCGCTCGCGCACGAGTTGGAGCCCTATCGCCACAAGGCAGCGCTGACGCCGGTGTTCGAGAAGTACCTGGCCAGCATCTCGCGCGAGAAGATGCAGACGACGAACTTTCTCGTTGCGCTCAACCAGCGCCTGCAAAGTGACATCAGTTACCTGATCCGCATGGAGCCCGGCGTGCAAACGCCCGAGCAGACATTGGTCAACGCCTCGGGCTCGTGCCGCGATTCGGGCTGGCTGCTGGTGCAGATCCTGCGTCACCTGGGCTTTGCGGCGCGCTTCGTCTCGGGTTACCTGATCCAGTTGAAGAGCGACGTGAAGTCGCTCGACGGCCCGAGCGGTACCGAGATCGACTTCACCGACCTGCACGCCTGGTGCGAGGTTTACCTGCCCGGCGCCGGCTGGATCGGCTTCGACCCGACCTCGGGCTTGCTGGCCGGTGAAGGCCACATACCGCTCGCCTGCTCGCCCGACCCTTCGTCGGCATCGCCCGTGAGCGGTGCGCTCGACGATTGCGAGACCGACTTCGAGCACACCATGAAGGTGTCGCGTGTGTGGGAAGCACCGCGCGTTACGCTGCCCTACACCGATGACCAATGGGCCAGCATCGAAGCCTTGGGCCACCAGGTTGACGCCGACCTGCGCAAGAACGACGTGCGCCTGACACAAGGCGGTGAACCCACCTTCGTGTCGGTCGATGACCGCGACGGCGCCGAGTGGAACACCGAAGCCATGGGCCCGACCAAGCGGCTGCTGAGCGCCGACCTGATGGACAAGCTGCGCGCCAAATACGGCGACGGTGGCCTGCTGCACTACGGGCAGGGCAAGTGGTACCCGGGCGAGCAGCTGCCGCGCTGGTCGCTCAACCTCTTCTGGCGCAAAGACAAAGCGCCGATCTGGACGCACCCCGAGCTGTTTGCCAGCGAGCACAAGGACTACCAGGTCACCGACATCGAGGCCCACAAGTTCTTGAGCGGCGTGGCCAAGCGCCTGGGGCTCGATGCGAAGTACGTATTCCCGGCGTATGAAGATGTCTGGTACTACCTTTGGCGCGAGCGCAAGCTGCCCACCAACGTGGACCCGTTTGACGCCAAGTTGGGTGACGAGTTGGAGCGCGACCGCTTGCGCAAGGTCTTCACCCAGGGGATTGAGAAGGTGGTGGGCCATGTGCTGCCAGTGGCGCGCTTCGACGTAAAAAACGCAGGCCCGGTGGCGCGCTGGCAGAGCGGCCCGTGGTTCCTGCGCGGCGAGCGTTGTTACCTGGTCCCTGGCGACTCGGCCATGGGCTACCGCTTGCCGCTCGATTCACAGCCCTGGGCCAAGGCGAGTGACCTGCCCTGGGTGCACCCACCCGATCAGACCCAGCCCTTCGTTGCGCTGCCGCCTTACCAGCGCCTGCGTTATGCCGCGGGTGGCCATGAGGGCAGCGGCGCCACAACACCCGACGTGGCCCCGTCACCAGCCGGCTTTGGCGAGCGCTCGCGTGCGGCATTGCATCCTGGCCCTGCCGTGGCGGCGAGCTTGAGTTCAGCGCAGGCCAAGCTGCCCGCTACGGGCGAGTCCGCGGGCTGGATCACTCGCACCGCGATGAGCGTCGAGCCGCGCGATGGCCGGCTGTATGTGTTCATGCCGCCCATGACGGCGTTGGAAGACTATCTGGAACTGGTGGCGGCCTGCGAAGACACGGCGGCCGAGATGAAGCTGCCGGTGATCCTTGAAGGTTACGAGCCGCCGAAAGACCCGCGTCTGTCGACGCTGCGGGTCACGCCCGACCCCGGCGTGATCGAAGTCAACATCCACCCCGCACACAGCTGGGGCGAGCTGGTCGCGCAGACCACCCACCTTTACCAGGTCGCGCACGAAACACGTTTGTCGACCGAGAAGTTCATGGTCGATGGCCGCCACACCGGCACCGGTGGCGGCAACCACTTTGTGCTGGGCGGTGCGACCGTGGCCGACTCGCCTTTCCTGCGCCGTCCCGACCTGCTGGCGAGCATGGTGGGCTATTGGCACAACCACCCCGCGCTGAGTTACCTGTTCTCGGGCCTCTTCATCGGCCCCACCAGCCAGGCGCCGCGTGTCGACGAAGCGCGCAACGACTCGGTCTACGAGATCGAGATTGCTTTCGCCGAGCTGCAACGCAAGACGGCCGAAGGGCCCAATGCCTGCCCGCCCTGGCTGATCGACCGGCTGATGCGCAACCTGCTGATCGACGTGACCGGCAACACCCACCGCGCCGAGTTCTGCATTGACAAGATGTACTCGCCCGACGGCCCCACCGGCCGCCTGGGCCTGCTGGAAATGCGCGCCTTCGAGATGCCGCCGCATGCGCGCATGAGTCTCACGCAGCAGCTGCTGATGCGGGCGCTGGTGTCGCGCTTCTGGCAGAAACCGTATCAGCCACCGCGCCTCAAACGCTGGGGCACCGAGTTGCATGACCGCTTCATGCTGCCGCACTTTGTGTGGCAAGACCTGTGCGACGTAATCGAAGAGCTGAACGAGTTTGGCTACGGCATCAAGCCGGAGTGGTTTGCGCCGCACCTGAACTTCCGCTTCCCCCGCCTGGGTGACTTCACGGCGATGGGCGCCGAGATCGAATTCCGCCTCGCACTCGAACCGTGGCACGTGATGGGCGAGGAGGGCGGCGGCGGCGGCTCGGTGCGCTTTGTTGACTCGTCGGTGGAGCGTTTGCAAGTCAAGGCCACCGGCCTGGTGGGTGACCGCCATGTGCTCACCTGCAACGGCCGTGTGGTGCCGCTTCAGTCCACCGGCAAGGTGGGCGAGTTTGTGGCGGCAGTGCGCTACAAGGCCTGGGCGCCGCCGTCGGCGCTGCACCCGAGCATTCCGTCGCACGCGCCGCTTACCTTTGATCTGGTCGACACCTGGATGAGCCGCTCCATGGGCGGGTGCCAGTACCACGTGGCCCACCCGGGCGGGCGCAACTACGACACCGCACCGGTCAACGCCTACGAGGCCGAAGCCCGCCGCCTGGCGCGCTTCTTCCGCGTGGGGCACACACCGGGTGACATGCGCGTGCCCCAGGAAGAGCGCAACCCGAACTTCCCGTTCACGCTCGATTTGCGCAGGGCGGTTCAGGCCTGAGGGCTCCAACGCTTCGTTCGCCCGGACCCCCACCCGTTCGCAATGAGCCTGTCGAAGTGCAGCGCAGTTCTCTGGCGCACCCTTCGACAGGCTCAGGGCGAACGGAGTGGCAGAAGGTTCAGTCAGCGCGAACGGGGGGGGCGGCGCGAGCTGGTGGCGGTCAGCGCGGCCGAGACATGCGAAACAACTGTTCCGGCCCGATGCTGAAGTAGTCGGCCGGGCCGCCGCCGCGCAGAATGGGCTGTGCGGCAGCGGTGTCGTACACACCGTCATTCAGCAGGGCCTTTGAGATGTGCACTGCCACCACCTCGCCGAGGGTGAGCCAGGTGTCGACCGGCGTGCCGTCGGCACCTTGCAGTTGGATGATCTGCGTCACCCGGCACTCAAACGTCACCGGGCTTTCGGCCACGCGCGGCACCGAGATCACACGCGAGGCCACCGGGGTCAGCCCGGCCAGCTCGAACTCGTTGACCTCGGGAGGCACCGAGGCGCAACTCGCGTTCATGGCCTCGGCCAGCGGCCGGGTGGCGAGGTTCCAGGCGAACTCGCCGGTCTCTTGCACGTTGCGCACCGTGTCTTTGAAGCCGATGCTCGAAAAGCCCACGATGGGCGGCGTGTAGTTGAAGGCGTTGAAGAAGCTGTAGGGCGCGAGGTTGAGCCCGCCTTGCGCCGAGCGCGACGAAATCCAGCCGATGGGCCGCGGGCCCACGATGGCGTTGAACGGGTCGTGCGGCAGTCCGTGCCCGAGTCGCGGTTCGTAGAAGTGGGTGTCGTCGTTCATGCCATGCCTTTCATTGTCTCTTTGATGGTAGGCGTCATTCGAAGGCGTCGGCGTGTGGCTCTTTCACAAGTAGCATTGACCGCTCATCTCGATCCAGGCTCACGCCACAGAAAGAAGCAATGTTCAATCACATCATGATCGGTTCAAACGACATCGAGCGGTCAAAGCGTTTTTATGACGCAGTGCTCGGCACGCTCGGGGCGGGCGAGCCGGCGCGCAACACGGCGCCCACAGGCCATACCCGACTTTTCTACCGACACGAGGGCAACGTCTTTTGCATCAGCCAGCCCATCGACGATGAAGCGGCAACTGTTGCCAACGGCGGCACCATTGGGTTCAAGTGCAACTCACCTGAACTGGTACGCGAGTTCCATGACGCCGCCGTTGCGCATGGCGGCACCTCCATCGAAAACCCGCCTGGGCTTCGTGAGGGTGCAATGGGGTCTATTTACTTGGCCTATGTGCGGGATCCCGACGGCCACAAGCTCTGCGCCATTCATCGGCCCAAGCAGGCTCGTTGAGGCCGCTGCGCGGCGCCTGCGTGGATCGGCCGCAGACCTCGTCAAACCTGTGAACTCTCTGGCCTGAGGGCTGTGCTGGTGCCAGCCGGGTGGCGTGGCAGACTCCCGTCATGCCCAATCTGCCTCTGCGTGTGTTGAGTGTCATCCCGCCGATGACGCAGCTCAACACGCCTTACCCGTCCACCGCCTACCTCACCGGCTTCTTGCGCTCGCGCGGGGTGGATGCGGTGCAAGAAGATCTGGCCCTGGCTCTGGTGCTCAAGCTGTTGTCGAGCGCGGGGCTGGTGCAGGTGCGCGAGCATGTCGAGGCCCAGCCGCTGGCCGCGCGTTCGCCGCTGGTTCAGGCGTTCATGGACCAGCTCGACCGCTACCTCGCCACCATCGGGCCGACCATCGCGTTTTTGCAAGGGCGCGACCCGACCTTGGGGCATCGCATTGCCGGGCGCGGCTTTCTGCCCGAAGGCCCACGCTTCGATTCGCTCGATGTCTACATCGACGAGGATGGCGGCGACCCGCTCGCCTGGGCCTTTGGCGCACTCGGCATGCAAGACCGCGCACGCCACCTGGCCACGCTGTACCTGAACGACCTGGCCGATGTGCTGCGCGACGCCGTCGACCCGCGTTTCGAGTTTGTGCGCTATGCCGAATCGCTGGCGCAGAGCCAGCCGACCTTCGACCCGCTGGCGCAGGCCTTGGCCGAGCCGCTCAACCTGGTTGACCGCACGCTGGTCGAGTTGACGCTCGCTGCGGTGAAACACCACCAACCGAGCGTGGTGCTGGTGTCGGTGCCGTTCCCCGGTTCGGTGTATGCGGCCTTTCGCATCGCCCAGGCCATCAAGGCGCATGACGCGAGCATCGTCACCTGCCTCGGTGGAGGCTTCGTCAACACCGAGCTGCGTGACCTCACCGAGCCGCGCGTGTTCGACCACTTCGACTACCTCACGCTCGACGCCGGCGAGCGCCCCCTGCTCGCGCTGCTGGAGCACCTGCAAGGCAAACGCTCACGGCAGCGGTTGGTGCGCACCTTCATGCGTGAAGACGGCGCCGTGCGCTACATCAATTGGGTCGAACAAGACATTGCCTTCGCCGAGGTCGGCACTCCCACCTGGGACGGCCTGCCGCTCAACAGCTACCTCTCGCTGCTGGACATGCTCAACCCCATGCACCGGCTGTGGAGCGACGGGCGCTGGAACAAGCTCACCGTGGCGCATGGCTGCTACTGGAAGAAGTGCAGCTTCTGCGACGTGAGCCTCGACTACATTTCGCGCTACGAGGGCGCCTCAGCCGCCACGCTGGTCGACCGCATCGAGGCCATCGTCAAGGAAACCGGGCAGACGGGTTTTCACTTCGTTGACGAAGCCGCGCCGCCCAAAGCGCTGAAAACGCTATCGGCCGAACTGATCAAACGCCAGCTCTCGGTCTCGTGGTGGGGCAACATTCGATTCGAAAAATCGTTCAACCCCGAGCTGTGCCAGCAGATGGCCGACAGCGGCTGCATCGCCATCTCGGGCGGGCTCGAAGTGGCCTCCGACCGATTGCTCGACTTGATGAAAAAGGGTGTGTCGGTCGAACAAGTGGCCCGTGTCACCAAGGCCTTCAGTGACGCGGGCATTCTGGTGCACGCCTACCTGATGTATGGCTTCCCCACACACACGGTGCAAGACACGGTGGACGCGCTGGAGTACGTGCGCCAGTTATTCGAGCAGGGCTGCATCCAGTCGGGATTTTTTCACCGCTTCGCTTGCACGGTGCATTCGCCGGTCGGCAAGAATCCCGAGGAGTATGGGGTGACCTTGCAGCCGCTGCCCCCGGTGTCATTCGCCAAGAACGACATCGGTTTTTTCGACCCGACCGGGGTCGACCACGGCGCGCTT
>JBBRFR010000058.1:0-14521 GCA_038241485.1 Burkholderiales bacterium | reverse complement strand
ACAACGAGCAGGACTGTTTCAGGTTGTTCGATTTCACCCGACTGAACAGCCTCAAAGACCCGATATACCACTCCAACTACACCGGCAAACCACCCGACGAACCGGCCATGTTGGGCGTGGCGCTGAATGAAGTGTTCGTGCCCATCCTGCAAAAGCAGTTTCCGGAGATCGTCGACTTCTACCTGCCGCCCGAGGGCTGCAGCTACCGCATGGCCATCGTCAGCATCAAGAAGAGCTACCCGGGCCACGCCAAGCGGTTGATGTTTGGCATCTGGAGTTTTTTGCGCCAGTTCATGTACACCAAGTTCATCGTGGTGACCGATGACGACGTGGACATTCGCAACTGGCAAGAGGTGATCTGGGCCATCACCACCCGCATGGACCCGGTGCGCGACACCACCCTGGTAGAGAACACGCCGATCGACTACCTCGATTTCGCCTCGCCCGTCAGCGGCCTGGGCGGCAAGATGGGGCTGGACGCCACCAACAAGTGGCCGGGTGAAACCAGCCGCGAGTGGGGCCGCAACATTCGCATGGACTCAGACGTGGAGCAGCGTGTCGCCCATCTGTTTGACGCACTGATGAAGCCGGCTCAATGAGCCCGGGCTGAGCCATAGCGGATCTCACTTGGCAATGCCCCGCCCGCTCATCTAGTTTTGTAGAGCCTGCATGCAGGCAACCTCACCGGCGCAGTCCCTGCGCTATAGGAGCCCCGGACCTACTTCCTCTGGAGCCCCGAACTGGTGGCGTCAGCCACCCGCCCCCTTCCACCGCAAGGTCGGGAGGGGGTTTCGCTTTATGGGGTCAGACGCGCACCAGCAAGGCCAGCAACTCGCGCAGCGCCCGGTTCACGCTGGTGTAGCCAGCGGCGGTGGGCAGCCAGTCGAGCGCTGGGCTGTCGACACGGCGCGCCAGGCCCATTGGGGCGGGCTGGATCTTGACGCTGCCGCCGGCGGCCTGCTCAAACACCTTTTGCGCGCGCGGCATGTGCCAGCCGTGGGTAACGAGCACGATGTGGGTGACGCCCGCCTGCTTGAGCAGCGGCACCGTGCGCACGGCGTTTTCGCGGGTGTCGTGCGAGCGGTCTTCCAGCCACTTGATCGGTTGCCCGAAGTCGGTGGAGGCCACGCGCGCTGCCGTTTGCGCCTCGGGCTGGCCGTCGGCCTGCCCCCAGGACAGGCCGCCGCTGAAGGCCACCGGCGCGCCGGTTTCGCGGCTCAGCCACAGGCCGTAGCGCAAGCGTTCCAGCGTAGGAGGCGCCAAATTGGCCACGCCGTACTCGGGTGCCACAGTTTCCTGGCCGCCGCCCAGTACCACGACGGCAATCTGTTCCTTGTTTTTGACGGCAGCTTTCAACTCGGCGATGCCTTCGGCGCTGATCGCCGCGGGCTGTTTCAGCACGAACTGGTTGAGCCACTGGCCGGTGCCCAGGCAGGCGCTGAGCCACAGGCCCGCGATGCTGATCAAGATGACGGACCAGCCGAGACCGCGCTGCGGCAGGATCAGCCGCGCGCCGATGAGGATGAGCAAGAAGAAGGGCAGCGGCGGCAGCACCAGGGCGGCCATCACGGGCGTCCAGGATTCGATGCCGAGCAGGGTCAGCAGGGCGTTCATGCCGCGCCTTTCATGAGTTGCTTGGGGTTTGGGGCAGCAGATTGTGCCGGAGCCCTGTTGTCTTCACGCGCCGTGTTTGCGCCGTCGTGGCGCACGATCAGTGACAAACTGCGCGCTTATCCGAGGTTCTCGGGTGACGAGCTGCATGGAACAGTGCTGGAACTTAGACACAAGCAACAGAGGTCTTTTCACAATGCGACTCCGAGTGATCTGCGCGGCCTGGCCCGCTTTGGCTGCAACGGGGCCCGTCTGGGCTCAAACCGAAACCCCCGCCACCTTGCTCGACCCGGTGGTCGTGACGGCCGAGCGCTCGCGCCAGGGCTCCTTTGACGCACCAGCCGCCATCAGTGCGGTGACGCGTGAGGTGCTGGAGCGGGGCGGCCCGCAGGTCAACCTCTCGGAGGCGCTCAACCGCGTGCCGGGCATCACGGCGCTGAACCGGCAGAACTACGCGCAAGACCTGCAGCTGTCGATCCGCGGCTTTGGCTCTCGTTCCACCTTCGGCATCCGCGGCGTGCGCCTCATCGTCGATGGCATCCCGGCCACCATGCCCGATGGGCAGGGCCAGGCTTCGAGCATTGCCCTCAGCTCGGTCGGCCGCATCGAGGTGTTGCGCGGCCCCATGGCCCAGCTCTACGGCAATGCCGCTGGCGGCGTGGTGCAGGTGTTCACCGAAGACGACGCAGCCCAGCCCACCGCCACCGTCTCAGCCTCGGCTGGCCCGTATGGGCAGAACAAGCTGGGTGTGAAGTTCAGTACCAGCACGCCCGGCTACGGCCTCACGCTCGATGCTTCGCGCTACAAGACCGACGGCTACCGCGATCACAGCGCGGCCGAGCGTGGACAGTTCAATGGGCGCTGGCAAAGCGACCTGACCCGCTACACCCACATGAGCGTGGTATTGAACGCCCTCGACCAGCCCGGCACCCAAGACCCGCTGGGCCTCACCCGCGCCCAGTGGGAGGCCAACCCGCAGCAGGTGGCGCCGCTCGCGATCTCGCAAGACAGTCGCAAGACCGTGCGTCAGGAACAGATCGGCACGGTGATCGAACACCGGCTGAGCGCTGACACCACGTTCACGGGCCGCCTTTACCTGGGCGAGCGCAGCCTCGACAACGCCTTGTCCATCCCGCCCGCGGCGCAGGGGGCGGCCACGTCGAGTGGTGGCATCGTGCAATTCACGCGCGGCTACGGCGGCCTGGCCGCCCAGGTGTCCCACCGCGTGGCGCTGCAAGGCGGGCTGGCCTTGCGGGTGACGGGCGGCATCGAATACGACCGCATGCGCGAGAACCGCCAGGGTTACCTCAACACCTTCGGCGTGCAAGGCGCACTCAAGCGCGACGAGCGCAACACGGTCGAGAACCGCGACGCGTTTGCGCAGGCCAGCCTCGACGTGCACCGGCAATGGACGCTCACCGCCGGTCTGCGCACGATCAACGTCCGCTTTCGCACGCAAGACCACTTCATCGCCACCGGCAACCCCGATGACAGCGGCGGCGTCAGCTACCACGGAGCCAACCCGGTGCTGGGCGTCACCTGGCGCGCGGCGCCCGAGCTCAACGTTTACATGAATGCCGGCCGCGGCTTCGAGACGCCTACCTTCAACGAGCTGGCCTACCGCAACAGCGGCACGGGGCTCAACACCGATCTGCGCGCCTCCACCAGCAACCACCTGGAACTCGGCACCAAATGGAAGCTGGGCACGACGCAGCGCGTGGATGCGGCGCTGTTCGGCATCAACACGCGCGACGAGATCTTGGTCGACACCAACAGCGGTGGCCGCTCCACCTTCAAGAATGCCGACCGCACCGAGCGGCGCGGCCTGGAGCTGTCGCACGTGGCTCAGCTCACCGACACGCTGCGAAGCACGCTCAGCTTCACTGCGTTGCGCGCCCGCTTCGAAAACGGCAACCGTCTGCCTGGCACGCCAGAGCGCAGCGCCTTCGCCGAGCTGGCCTGGTCGCCCAAGGCGGCGTGGGGCGGCTTCAACGCCGGGGTCGAGGCGGTGCACACCGGCAAGCTCTACGTGCACGACGACAACCGCGACGCCGCGCCGGCGGCCACGGTGTTCAACCTGCGGGCCGGTTTGGCGCAAGACGTGGCGGGCTGGCGCTTCACCCAGCGGGTGCGCGTCGACAACCTGGGCGACCGCCGCTACGCCGGCTCGGTGATCGTCAACGACGGCAACAGCCGCTTTTTCGAGCCGGCCTTGCCGCGCACATGGCTGCTCGCGGTGAGCGCACGCTGCTCGTTCTGAAGCCCCAGAATCCGGTTCTTTGCGGCACGGAGAACGACGCATGAGCGCAACGACGGAAACCATCACCCTGGGCGGCGGCTGCTTCTGGTGCACCGAGGCGGTGTACGAGCGGGTGCAAGGCGTCACCGCGGTCGAGTCGGGCTACAGCAACGGCCACGTGCTGCGGCCCAGTTATGAGCAGGTGTGCGGCGGCGACACCGGCCACAACGAAGTGGTGCGTGTGAGTTTTGACGCCACGCAGATCAGCCTGCGCGAGATCCTGGAGATCTTCTTCGTGATCCACGACCCGACCACGCTCAACCGGCAGGGTAACGACGTGGGCACGCAGTACCGCTCGGGCATCTACTTCAGCTCGCCCGAGCAGGAGCGCGTGGCGCGCGAGGTGTTGGCCGAGATGACCGCCAGCGACACCTACCGCTCGCCGGTGGTCACCGAAGTCAAGGCGCTGGACAACTACTCTCGCGCCGAGAGCTATCACCAGCACTACTTCGCCCAAAACCCGGGCCAGGGTTACTGCGCTTTTGTCGTGGCGCCCAAGGTCGAGAAATTTCGCAAGACCTTCGCCAGCCGTGTGAAACCCGACTGACCCGCAGCACAGCGTGTGCGATTGGCGCCGACCGCTGCACGGGAGGCAACACACGGGCTTGCCCGGGGCTGAGCGAGAGCTTTGGTCGATAGACTGCGGTCACTGTTCATCTACGCCGTGTGCGCGGTGCGCAACGGCCCCGGCGGCAAACCCGACCGCATGACCGGCGTGCTGATCGACGACACCGAAAGCGCCACCCGGCTGCGCAGCACCGAGGCCGAGGCCGCGCAGTGGGTGCGAGCGGTGGATCTGGCGGCGGTGGCGCTGTTGGCGCCGACCTCACCATCACCGAGCTGCGCGAGATGATCCACCCCGACGACCGCGAGGCCGTGCTGCGCGCGGCCGAAGAGGCCATGGCCTGCGACCGGGTGGTCGACGTGGAGGCGCGCTACCGCCACGTCGACGGCAGCTACCGCAACCTGTGCACCCGCCGCGTCGCCGAGCGCGACGAGCAAGGCCGGGTGATTGCTCTGTCGGGCGTGACGATCGACATGACCAAGTTCATTGCCGAGCGTGAGCGCGCTCAGGCTTTTGTGCAGCGCATCGACCGCGTGACCAACGCCGCCGGCGTGGGCATCTGGAGCGTCGACACCCAAACCCACACGGTCGAATGGAACGAGCAAATGTTCCGGCTCTACGGCTTGCAGCGTGCTGAGCCACCGCCCGACAACAACCGCTGGCTGAACCAGCTGTGCACCCCGAAGACCGGGAGATTGTGCTGGGCGGCCATGATCTGGCGTTTGGCGTCAACCTCGACATCACCAACCTGCAGCGCGCCCAGACCGACTTGCACCAGATGCAGGAGCGCACCCGCTTGGCCACTGAGTCGGCTGGCATGGGCACTTGGGAGCGCGACCTGCGCACCGGCCGCGCCAAGTGGTCGTCGATCAAAGGCAACAAGGCGCGTGCCGGGAGCGACGGTGACACCTACGATAACGAGTTCCGCGTGGTGTTTCCCGATGGCTCGATCCGCTGGCTGGCCACGCGCCGCCTGGTTAAGCGCGACGCGCATGGCGACCCTGAGCGAATGTTTGGCGTCACCTGGGACATCACCGAGCACCGCCGCGCCGAGCAGGCCCTGCGCGACAAGGCCGCCGCCGAGCAGGCCAGCCAGGCCAAGAGCCAGTTTCTCGCCCGCATGAGCCACGAGCTGCGCACGCCCGCGCCGGGTGCGGCAAATCCTCTCCAACCTCTTGAGCAACGCCATCAAGTACAACCGCCCCCACGGCGAGGTGTGGGTGTCGGCGCAGCAGGCTGTGCACCAAGGGCAAACGGCCTGGACGCTGATCGTGCGCGACAGTGGCCGTGGCCTGTCGCCCGAGCAGCAGGCGCAGCTCTTCCAGCCTTTCAACCGATTGGGCGCCGAACGCGGCGAGATCCAGGGCACCGGCATCGGGCTGGCTATCCTGCACCACCTCGTGCGACTGATGGGTGGCGAGGTGGCGGTGAGCAGCGAGCGGGGCAAAGGCAGCGAATTTCGCGTCACGCTGCCGGCCGAGGTGGCGCCTCAGGCCTCGGACCACGCGCCGCTCAGCGGCTTTCATGCCGAACTCTACGAGCCCCAGACCTCATCGCTACTGAGCGTGCTCTATATCGAAGACAACCCGGTCAACGTGCTGCTGGTGCAAGGGCTGATCGCCATACGCCGCGACGTGCAGCTCTCGATTGCGGTCGACGGCCTGTCGGGCGTCGCGATGGCTCGTGCCAGCGTGCCGCAGGTGGTGTTGATCGACATGCAACTGCCCGACATCGATGGCTTCGAGGTGCTGCGCCGCCTGCGCGCCCAGCCCAGGCTGGCGGGCAGCAGCTTCGTGGCCTTGTCGGCCAACGCCATGTCGGAAGACGTGAACCGCGCTTTGCAGGCGGGCTTTGACGACTACTGGACCAAGCCGATCGACTTCCACGCGTTCTTGCGTGCACTCACGGCCTTGGTGCAGACCCACACCCCCACTTGAAAACTCACGGCGCCAGCCGTTCACGCACCCAGGTTTCACCTTCACGGCGATAGCGCAACCTGTCGTGAAGGCGTGACTTGCGCCCCTGCCAAAACTCCCACACCTCGGGCACCAGCCGGTAGCCACCCCAGTGCGGTGGCCGCGGCGGCGAGAGCACAAAACGCGCGGCCGTCTTGGCGGCGTTGGCCACCAGCACCGCGCGTGAGCTGATCACCTGGCTTTGTGGCGAAGCCCAGGCGCCAATGCGGCTGTCGAGCGGGCGCGAGGCGAAGTAGGTGTCGGACTCTTCGGTGCTGGTCTTTTCGACCCGGCCTTCGATGCGCACCACCCGCTCCAGCTCGACCCAGTGGAACTGCAGCGCCGCGAAGGGGTGGGCTGACAGCTCCTGCCCCTTGCGGCTTTCGTAGTTGGTGTACCAGGTGATGCCGCGGGCATCAAAAGCCTTGATCAACACGATGCGGGTCGACGGGTGGCCTGCTTCACCCACCGTGGCCAGCGTCATCGCATTGGGCTCGGGCATTTGCGCGTCGAGCGCCTGCTGCAGCCACAGGCCAAACTGTTCGAGCGGGTCGCTGCGCGAGGCCGACTCATCCAGCTCTGCACGTTCGTAGCTCTTGCGCAGGTCGGCGATGTTTTGGGTCATGGTGAGGGCAGTATAGAAAGGCAGGTCACAACGCTCTGTCATGCAAAGCGGTGTATACCAGCCGCTTCATTTTTTGGGAGCTTGGCATGACCTCGTTGAACGTCAACGGCAAAACCGTCAAGGTGGATGCTGACCCGTCCACCCCGGTGTTGTGGGCCTTGCGCGACACGCTGCAACTCACCGGCACCAAGTTTGGCTGTGGTGCCGCGTTGTGCGGCGCCTGCACGGTGCATGTGGACGGCCAGCCAGTGCGCAGCTGCGTGACGCCGATTTCGTCGATCGGCAAACAGAAGATCACCACCATCGAAGCCATGGCCTCCGACAAGGTCGGCAAGGCCGTGCAGGCCGCCTGGGTCAAGCACGACGTGGCGCAATGCGGCTACTGCCAAAGCGGCCAGATCATGAGCGCCACCGCCTTGTTGCGCAGCAAGCGCCGCCCCACCGATGCCGACATCGACAGCGCGATGGCCGGCAACATCTGCCGCTGCGGCACCTACGCCCGCATCCGTGCGGCGATCAAGGACGCGGCTGCGTCGCTGGCCTGAGGAGCCCACCATGAACTACCAACAACTGATGGCGCGTGCGGGCCAAGCGCAGCACACCGCCGACACCGGCGTGGGTCGCCGTGGCTTCTTGAAGCTGAGTGCTGGCGCCGGCTTTGCGCTGGGCCTGTTCACCCTGGCCGATGACGCCGCTACCCAGTCCGCCGCCAGTGGCCTCAAGCCCAACCAGATGCCCGCCGCCTTCGTCAACATCGACGCCCGGGGCATCGTCACCGTGATGGTCAACCGGCTCGACTTCGGCCAAGGTGTGATCACCGGCCTGCCCATGCTGGTGGCCGAAGAGATGGACGCCGACTGGAGCAAGGTGCGCGGCGAGTTGGCCCCCGCGGGTGACGCCTACAAAGACCCGGCGTTTGGCATCCAGATGACCGGCGGCTCGGGCTCGATGCGCAACTCGTGGCTGCAGTACCGCGAGCTGGGCGCCCGGGCGCGCGCCATGCTGGTGGGCGCGGCAGCGCAGCGTTTTGGCGTGGCACCCGAGGCCTGCAGTGTGGTCAATGGCGTGGTCACTGCGGCCAAAAAACGCGCAACGTTTGGCGAGCTCGCGCTTGACGCGATGAAACAACCGGTGCCCGAGAAGGTGGTGCTCAAAGACGCCAAAGACTTCAAACGCATCGGCAAGGCCACTGGCCGCCTCGATGCACAAGCCAAGTCGCGTGGGCAGCAGAGTTTCGGCATCGACGCGCGCGCCGAAGGCATGAAGACCGTGCTCATCGTGCACCCGCCGGTGTTTGGCGCGCAGGTGGCAAGCTTCGACGCCACCCAGGCCAAAGCCATCAAAGGCGTGGCCGACGTGCTGCAGGTCAAGCTCGACCGCGGTGCCACCGGCCTGGCCGTGGTGGCCGACGGCTACTGGCCCGCCAAGATGGGCCGCGATGTGTTGCAGGTGAGCTGGAACACCGAGGGTGTCGAGAAGGTCGACAGCGAGGCCCTGCTTGCGCGCTACAAGAAGCTCGCCACCGAGCCCGGCATCAAGGTGCGTGACGCCGACCTGAGCAAGATCGCCAACGCGCCCAAGAAGATCAGCGCCGAGTTCAGCTTCCCTTACCTCGCGCACGCGCCGATGGAGCCGCTGAACTGTTTGATCGACTTCGATGGCACGCGTTGCAAGCTCAGCGTGGGCTCGCAGTTCCAGACCATCGACCAGGCCACGGTGGCTGCGCACCTCGGATTGAAGCCGCAAGACGTGCAGCTCACCACAATGATGGCCGGCGGCGGTTTCGGCCGGCGTGCCGTGCCGACCTCCGATTACTTGGTCGAAGCCGCCCAGGTGGCCAAGGCCTGGCGTGCGGCTGGCAAGTCGGGGCCGCTCAAGATCGTGTGGAGTCGTGAAGACGACATCCGCGGTGGCTACTACCGGCCGATGCACGTGCACCGCGCCGAGATCGGCTTCGACGACAAAGGCAACGTGCTGGGCTGGGACCACACCATCGTGGGCCAGTCCATCCTGATGGGCACGCCGTTCGAGTCTTTCATGGTGAAGAACGGCGTCGATTCGGTGTCGACTGAAGGCGTGGTCGACACACCTTACAACGTGCCGATGGCGCTGCAAGTGCATCACCCCAAGGTCAACGTGCCGGTCTTGTGGTGGCGCTCGGTGGGCCACACCCACACTGCCTTCGTGATGGAAACGCTGGTGGACGAGATCGCCCGCGCCACCGGCCAAGACCCGGTGGCGTACCGCCGCGCGCTGATCAACGAGAAACACCAGCGCCACCTCGACGCGCTCGACCTCGCGGTCGACAACTCGGGCTACGGCAAAAAGACGCTGCCCAAGGGTCAGGCCTTCGGTGTGGCGGTGCACGAGTCTTTCGGTTCGGTGGTGGCCTATGTGGTCGAGGCCTCGGTGGCCAACGGGCAGCCGGTGTTGCACCGGGTCACCGCCGGCGTGGCTTGCGGCACGGCGGTGAACCCGCTCGCGGTTGAAGCGCAAGTGCAAGGCGCGGCGCTGATGGCGCTGGGCACCACCTTGCCCGGCTCGGCCATCACGCTGAAAGATGGCGTGGTGCAGCAGAGCAACTTTGGCGATTACACCGTGGCCCGCATGCCGCAGATGCCGGCGATTGCGGTTCACATCGTGCCCAGCACCGCGCCGCCCACCGGCATGGGCGAGCCCGGGGTGCCGCCGCTCGCGCCGGCATTTGCCAATGCCTTGGCTCAGCTCACGGGCAAGCCCTTGCGTGCTTTGCCGTTCGAGATGGGGTGAAACCCTCGAAAAGCTTACTCAAAAGAGCTTACGGGGAAGGCCTTAAGTGAAGCCCCCACTATCGTGGCAAGCCTTGAACTCCGATCCTTCAAGTGGCGGGTGATTCGTTTCGAGTCACCCGCTCAACACCAAAGAGGAGAAGGGCCGCATGAAGTCTCGGCCGGCAGTCATCGTGTTGGCAGCGGGCCGGGGGTCGCGCTTCCGCGGGCTGCATCACAAGCTGATGCAGGGCCTCGGTGCGTCGACGGTGCTGGCGACCACGCTCTCCAACGCGCTGGCAACCCAGCTGCCCGTGCTGGTGGTGACCACCGAGCCCCTCGCCGAGCTGGTGAGCCGCCACGTGGCCACGCGCGACATGGTGGTGCTGCCCTCGGTGGGCTCGCCCGCCAGCCAGGCGCTCGGCATGGGCTACTCGATTGCAGCCGGTGTGGCGGCGCGCTCTGACGCGTCGGGCTGGTTGATCCTGCCGGCCGACATGCCGATGGTGCGCACCAGCACCTTGCTCGCCGTGGCCCATGAGATCGACAGCCATGCCATTGCCTATGCACAACACCGCGGCTTGCGCGGCCACCCGGTGGGGTTTTCAGCCGAGCTGTATTCCGAGCTGGTGATGCTGACCGGTGACGAAGGCGCCCGCCGCCTGATGGCGCGTTACCCGGCGCATGGGGTCGAGATCGATGACCCCGGCGTGCTGTTGGATGTGGACACCGAAGACGATTTGGCGCGGGTGCGCGTGGCGCAGCAGGAAAGCCAGTTCCGCGAAGCCCGTTGATCTTGGCTTTCCGTTCGGGCTGAGCCTGTCGAGGCCCTGGGGTGACCCGTCGCGCAAGCCCTTTGATACCTCAGGGCGAACGGGTGCGTGTTCTACGGCGCCAACGCGTGCTGGCGTGCCAGCGCCACCAGCCGCTCGATCTTCTTGTCACGAATGCCGTGCGAGCGCAGGCAGTTGGCTGTCTCCAGCAGGTAGGCCAGCGTGGTGCCGTAGCGCCCGCTGGCGCGTTTGAGCACCTGCACCAGGTGCGCGTCGTCCATCGGCCCGGTGTAGTTGGGGCTGGTGCGGCTGAGGGTGAAACCCAGCGCGCTCACCTCGCCGTGTGCGGTGCGGCAGGCCAGCCAGCGAGGGTCGTAGACGCTGTTGGGCATCTCACGCGCCCACAGGCGGGGCAACTCGTCTTCCACCCGCTCACGGGCGATGCGATACACCATGCCCTGGCACGAGCCACCGCCGACCAAGGCAAACACCAGGCCGGGGAACTCGGGTGTGCCGCGGTTGATGCGCGAGCGCATCTCCAGCGCGCGGTGCCAGCCGTGCACACGGGCCGGGCGTTGTTCGATCGACTCGAACTCGGGCCGCCAGATCAACGAGGCATACCCGAACACCCACAAGTCGCCTTGCCCGCCCCAGGCGGCGCGGGTTTGTGCGAGCAGGTGGGCCGGTTCGCGCTCGGGAGCAAGCGGGCGCAGCGGTTCGACGAGGTGCATGTGCCCCAACTCTAGAATGAATTTCAACCTGACCGGAGAGATGTGGATGAGTGCTCAAGACGACAGCGTGCAAAGCTACGCACTGGGTGCGGTGGCGGGCATCGTGGGCCTGGTGCTGGCCGGGGTGATCGCGCTGGCCTGCGCCAAGGGCCTGCGAGGCCCCTCTGACGACCCATCGGCCCACCGTGTGTACTTCGATGCCAGTGGCGAAGTGCTCACCACCGAAGCCGATGAGTTGCTGGTGCGCATCGCCGAGACGGCGCGAACCAACGAGCAACTGACGGTGTTGATCGCCGGTGTGCGCGACGCCCGGGGCGACACCGCGGCCGCCCAGCGGCGCGCGCTGCGGGTGCGCCATGCGCTGGAGGCCAATGGCGTGCCGCCCGAACGCCTGGCCTTGAGCCAACCGCTGCCTGCCGCGCGCGGCGCCAAAGAGTCGCGCCGGGTCGACGTCAGCCTGCGGTGATCTGCGCTCCGTAGGCGTTCCCTCACAGCGACTGCCGGTCGCGGCCGATAGCTCGGCGCGGGCGTGCGGTCTATGGTGGGTGCTATCAACCGGCAGGAGCCACGCATGAACCATCACACCGGGCGCATCAGCACAGGCTGGGCTGTGAGCGCGGGTGTGGTGGCCCTGATGTTGACGGGCTTGGTTGCCTGCGAAGTGGCCGGCTGGCCTTTTCTCGCCTCTCCGGTGGAGCGCGCGTTAAGCAAGACGCTTCAGCGCGAGGTGCTGTTCAACCAGGGCCCGGAAAGCGGCGCGGCCACGGTGCGTTTCTTGGGCGGGCTCAAGGTCAAGCTGCCGCAGGTGCAGATTGCGGCACCGGGCTGGAGCGAGAGGCCGTATTTCTTGCGCGCCACCAACGCCGAAATGCATCTGTCGTATGGCAGCTTGTGGCGCGCGAGGCAAGGCGAGCCGCTCGACATCCAGCTGCTGCGCGCCGATCACCTGGTGGTGCATGCCGAACGCTTGGCCGATGGCCGGGCCTCCTGGGCCTTTGGCGACACCCGCCCGAAAGATCCACCCGCCGGCGACGACGCCCGCTCCGCACTGCCCACGGTGCACGACCTGCGCGTGTTGCAAGGCCAGCTGACCTTTGTCGACGCACCGCTCAAAGCCAACATCACCGCCCAGTTGCAGGTTGCCGAAGGCGCGCCCTCGCCGCCGGCCCAGGGCGGCACATCGCTGCCCCTGCGCATGGCCTTGCAGGGCCTGGTGGCCAGCGCGCAAGGCACCTACGGCCCGGCCCAGCTGACGGCCAAGCTGCGCACGGCGCGTGTCACGCCGCTGCTGAGCAGCGACGGCCAAGCCGAGGCGGTGCCGATCGTGCTGGAGCTGAAGTCGGGCAAGGCGGCGCTGGTTTTCAACGGCACGGTGACCGACCTGTTCAAGTTGTCGCACATGAGCGGTGTGTTCCGCGTCAGCGGCCCGTCGCTGGCCTCGGTGGGTGACCCGTTGGGCGTGACGCTGCCCAGCACCGGCGCCTTCGTGCTGGCCGGGCGCGTCACCAAGGCCGGCGGGGTGTGGAATGTATTGACCGACGACGCCACGGTGGGCTCGAGCAAGCTGAAAGGCGCGATGACCTACGACACCCGCCCGCGCGTGCCGCTGCTGTCGGGCAGCGTGACAGGCCCTCGCCTGCTGTTGGCCGATCTGGCGCCCGCCATCGGCGGCGAGCCTGGCGCCGCGCCTGCGCCACCGGCCGGCGCGTCGTCGCCCGTCGCGGCCCGCGTGCTGCCCGACAAAGAGTTCGACCTGCCTTCGCTGCGGGCCATGAATGCCAATGTGCTGATGGCCTTCGACCGGGTCGAACTCGGCAGCCTGTTTGCCTTGCCGCTGCAACCCTTGAAGACCCACCTCACGCTGCAAGACGGCAAGCTGCGCCTGGACAAGCTGGTGGCGCGCACGGCCGACGGCAACCTCTCCGGCCAACTCTCGCTCGACGGCACCGGCAAGCTCGCCCTGTGGGATGCCGACTTGCGCTGGTCAGGCGTCAAGCTGGAAGAGTGGCTGAAACAACCGCGCGCCGGGGGTGGCCCGCCCTATGTGCTCGGCAGCTTGGTGGGCCGCGCATCGCTCAAGGGGCAGGGGCGCTCGACAGCGCAGATCCTCGGCAGCCTCGACGGCGTGGTCACGACCTCGTTGCGCAACGGCCGGGTGTCGCACCTGTTGGTCGAAGCGGCAGGCCTAGACATCGCCCAGGCGCTGGGCGTGCTGATCGAAGGTGACACGTTGCTGCCCGTGAGCTGCGCACTGGCCGACATGCAGGCCACGAAAGGCGTGTTGCGCCCGCGTGCCTTGGTGGTCGACACGGGTGACTCCACCCTCTGGGCCGACGGCAGCGTGTCGCTGAAAGACGAAACGCTGGACCTGCGCGTTGTGGTCACCCCCAAAGATTTCAGCCCCTTGACGCTGCGCACGCCGCTGTTTGTCAAAGGCCCGTTCAAAGACCCGCGCATCTCCGTGGAAAAAGGCCCGCTGGCACGCAAGCTCGGTGGTGCGGTGCTGTTGGCGCTGCTCAACCCCTTGGCTGCCCTGGTGCCGCTGCTGGACAGTGGTGGTGGTGACGCGGGCGCCGACACCTGCGCACAACTGCTGCAGCGCGCCCGGCAGGCGGCGCGCGACAAGGCGCAAGCAAGCCCCGATCGAAAACCCTGACTTGGTTGACGATGTAATTTGGTTACTTAATAATCAAGACCCGAGTTACAGCCGATGCCCACAAGGCGTCACCGCATGAAACCAGCCCTGATTGAAGTCACCCAGCGCATTCGCGAGCGCAGCGCAGCCCTGCGCAGCGCCTACCTGCAACGGGTGGAGCAGCTGGCTTCACGCCCGCGTGGCTCCGACCGCCTCGGCTGCGCCAACGTGGCCCACGCTTTCGCGGCCATGCCGGCCAACGACAAGCTGCGCATCGTTGCCGAGCGTGCGCCGCACATCGGCGTGGTCACGGCCTACAACGACATGCTGTCCGCGCACCAACCCTACGAAGGCTTCCCCGCGGTGATCCGCGATGAAGCGCACCGCCTGGGCGCCACGGTGCAGGTGGCCGGTGGTGTGCCCGCCATGTGCGACGGCGTGACTCAAGGCATGCCCGGCATGGAGCTCAGCCTCTTCTCGCGCGACAACATCGCCATGGGCACCGCCATCGCGCTGTCGCACGATGTGTTCGACGCGGCTTTGCTGCTGGGCGTGTGCGACAAGATCGTGCCCGGCCTCT
>JBBRFR010000057.1:0-14566 GCA_038241485.1 Burkholderiales bacterium | reverse complement strand
TGCGCACGGCGTTCATCACGGGCAGCTGGCCGGCGTCGTCGAAATAGATGCCGATGCTGAGGTTGATCTTGTTCGGCCGCGGGTCTTTGCCGAAGGATTCGTTGAGGGTGAGGATGGGGTCGCCAGCGTAGGCGTCGACGTGCTCGAACATGGGGGGCTCCTGCAGGGGAGCCGAGATTATCTCGCCAGCCACTCCATCCAGCGGCCATGCGGGTGCGAGCGGGCGAGCAGGTCGAAGCGAGCTTGGTCACCGTCGCGTGAGCACAGTGTCCACAGGCTGCCGCGTTGGGCCTGCACGCCGTCTTCAAACGGCGCGGGTGGCAGCACCGGGCCAATGTGCAACTCGGGGCCTTCGCACGACAACCACATCAAGCCCCGTTCGCGCACCAGGGCGGTCACGGTGTCGATGTGGCGCTGCAAGGTGGGGGGCTCGAAGTAGCTCAGCACCCAGCTGTTGAGCAGCACTGGCTGCACGTCGGCCGGCAGGCTCGCCAGCCAAGGCGCAATGGCCGCAGTGCAATCGGCCTCACGCCGCACCGGCCAGGCACGGCGGCGCGCGAGTGTGATGGCCTGGCCAAACCGCGCCATGCGCTGCACGTTGCTCGGCCACAGGCAGGCCCGCAGCCAGCGCACGGCGAGCTCGTCGTTGACGTCGACCGGCGCCAGGTCGATGCCCAGGCGCTGCACGATTTGCACAGTGGCGGGCGTCGGCCGCAAGGGGCCGACCAAGCGACACGGCAGCACCGGCACATCGTCATCGCCGACCTCCACGCCGGCGCCGTAGTCACAGCGGTAGTCATCCACACCGAGGTTCAGGCCCGCGCTGCAGCCGAAGTCGAGCAAGGCCAGCTTCGGCCGCCCACTGCGCCGGGCAATCGTCTGCAAGGCCGGCCACATGACGGCGCAACGGCCGATCTCGTTGGTTTGCGTGCTGCGGGTGGCCATGTGTTGGCGCAAGGCCTCGCGGTGCTGGGCCACAAAATCGGTGAGGCATGCCGCCAGCGCCGCGTCGGGCGCACGGTTGCCGCCCAGGCTGGCGTAGTAGGCCTGCAGCGGGTGGCTCACGCCCGAGAGCAGCAGGTCATGCACGGCGGCGAGCCAGAGGTTGGGCAGCTGCTGCGCCGCCTCGGCCTCGGCCAGCAGCGCAAGCAGCGCGGGCTGCTCGGCCACCACGTGGCACAAGGCCTGGTAGAGCGGCTCGTCGGCACATTCGTGCTCGGCAAACCAGTGGAAGCGTTTGGCGAGTCGAGACAGATCGATGGGCATGGCAGTGGCTCTCGCAGGCGGTAAAGCCACAGGGTAGCCCTCGGGCGCAGGCTGGTTTGTCGGGCACCCGACAATTGTCGCCATGCGCGACGACATCAAGCCCTTGCTGGCCGCCACCTTGCCCGGGCTGCACCTGGCCGAGCCGCATTGGCGCGGCCTGCTGCCGCTGTGCCGGCTGCACAAACTCGCACGGGGTGGTGTGCTGCTCGCGCAAGGGCAGCCCACGCCAGCTCTGTTTGGCCTGCTGGCGGGTGAAATCGCGATCCGCTTCACCACCGTCGACGGCGATGTGTCGGTGATCGAGCATGTGCCGCCGGGCCGCTTGTTCGGGCTGTCGTCATTTGCCAGCGGGCGGCCCTCGACCTTCGAGGCCCTGGCCACAAGGCCGACTCGGGTGGTGGCCTTCGGACCGGCCGCCTACCAGTACCTGATGGACGAGGTGCCTGGCTTTGCGCGCGCGCTGATGCGCGAATTTGCGCAGCGCCACGACGGCGCCCTGCGCCTGCTCGAAGCCTCGCGCCACCGCAGCGCGATGGAGCGGCTGAGCCTGGCGCTCGACCAGCTGATGCGCACCGGGCGTGGGGGTGAGATCGACGCCCACGGTTGGCGCTTTGTGCGCACCACGCAGGCCGAGCTGGCCGCGCTGGCCAACCTGTCGCGCCAGACGGTCAACAGCTTGGTCGGTGAGCTCGCCACGCAGCAGCGGCTGCGCGTTGTCTACGGTGGCTTGTGGCTGGCGTCGTGAGACACCGCCGGGCCATCAACTTGCCAGCGCGGCCTCGATGTCTTGGGTGATCGACTCGGGTTTGTCATTCGGCGCATAACGTTTGATGACCTGGCCGTCGCGCCCCACCAGAAACTTGGTGAAGTTCCATTTGATGCCCTGGGTGCCGAGGATGCCCGGCGCTTCGGCGGTGAGCCATTTCCACAGCGGGTGGGCCTCGGCACCGTTGACCTGGACCTTGCTCATCATCGGGAAACTCACGCCGTAGTTGACTTGGCAAAACGAGGCGATCTCGCTGTCGCTGCCCGGGTCTTGGGCGCCGAACTCATTGCTCGGAAAACCCACCACCACGAGGCCCTTGTCGCGGTGGCTCTCCCACAACTTTTCCAGGCCCTCAAACTGCGGCGTGAAGCCGCAGGCACTGGCGGTGTTGACGATCAGCAGCACCTTGCCCTTTTGCGTGGACAGGCTGGCGGGCTTGCCAGCAATGGAAACAGCGTCGAAGTCATACACACTGGCCATGGGATCTCCTGCAGGCTGTGAAATAAGTCGGGGCCGATCGTAGCGCCGCCGCCCACCCCACGCCGTGAAGGGTTGACGCCGCCGGGCGCGCCAGCGAACGGCTGGCCTCGCAGGCGTTTTCAGTGGTGTTTCTCGACGTGGGTCTGGGCCCCGAAGGCAGCGTCGACGGTTTTCCCATTTGCCAGCACATCAAGCAACGCCAAGAACACCCCGGTGGCATCGCCCCCGCCGTGCTGATGGTGACCGGGCGCAGCGGCTCGATGGACCGCGTGCGTGGCGACCTCGCCGGCTGCGACGCCTCCCTCACCCAGCCGCTGATGGGAGACGAGTTCGTGGCCGCGCTGCGCCAACTCGGCCCCGTTCTGGCCTGAGCCTCAGGCGTGGGCCGATCGCTCGAAGGTCGACAACAACGCCGCCAGCAGGATCAGCCCACCGCCCAGCGCAAGAGCCGCCGTCATCTCCCCACCGCCCAGCAGCAAGGCCGAGGCCGAGGCAAACAACACCTCGGTCAGCATGACCACCGAGGCCACATTGGCCGGCAGCCGCGCGGTGCCGTACTGCAGCGCCACGTTGCTGAGCAGAAAAAACACGCTCAGCACCAGCGCCAGTGACACCCAGCCGAAAGAAGGTGCGGGTGGCCAGGGCGCCTGGGCCTGCAGCGCGAGCACGGTGGCCAGGCCACCTGCCACCAGAACCCCGCCGAGGAACATGGCCAGCGCGCGGCTTTCTTCAGAGCGCCGGGCTTCGCGCCGCAGCATCACGTTGTTGAGCGCAAACGAGAAGCCTCCCAGCACCCCGAGCCAGTCAGGCAGCGAACGCGGCAGCGGCCACCCCTGCCCGCCCTCGGGCCACAACACGATGGCTGCACCGGCCAGCGCCAGCAGCACCCGCAACCCCGCCATCCAGCTGAGCGATTCTTTCAACAACAGGCGCGCCAGCACCACCACCCACAGCGGCATCAGGTAGAACAGCAGCACCACCCGCACCACGTCGCCAATGGCCACGCCCCAGTTGAAGGCGGCATTGGTGGTGCCCGCCGCCAACACCAGCACCCACAAGGCCGGTGTGCGCAGCACCTGGCCAAAGGCATGCGGGCGAGCCAGGCCGATCACCGCCACCGCCACCAGATAGATCAGCACCGTGGCCCACAGCGGGTGCAGGCCCTGCTGATGCAGCTGGCGAAACGGCCACCACGACACACCCCAGACCAGGGCGTTGAGCATGAGGGCGAGGGCGGGCAGGAGGCTGGGGGAAGAAAACACCGCGCGATTGTCGCTGCGCCCCCCAGTTCATGGCTGGCCATGCCGTGGGCGGCGAGCGAAAGTGTGATGCGCGCGTAACGCCGCGCCGCGCACTCAATGCTTGTCGCTGCGTGCCAAAGCCAGCAAACGATCGACTTCGTCTTTGTGCTTCACGCAGTTGCTGGCGTGCCAGCGGCCGATCACCCACATCGTGCCCGCAACGACCAAGCCGAAGGCGGTGATGGCGGTGAGCGACGACAGGCCGTACTTCGTCATGCCGGTGTAAAACGCACCGAGGCCCAGGATGCAGGCCTGTTCGTTGAAGTTCTGCACCGCGATCGAGCGGCCCGCGCCCATCAGGTTGTGGCCGCGGTGTTGCAGCAACGCGTTCATCGGCACCACCATGTAGCCGCCGATGGCGCCCAGCACCATCAGGAAGGGAGCGGCCACCCAGACGTCGGTGATGAAGTTCATCGCGATCACCAGCAACCCCATGGCAATGCCCATCGGGATGACGCTGGTGGCCTGGTCCAGGCGCATGCGCACCGAGGCGGCCACCGCACCCACCGCCGTGCCCAGCGCCACCACCCCGACCAGCGCCGAGGCCTGGGTGGTGCCGTAACCCAGCGCCGCCGCCGCCCAGGCCAGCACGATGTAGCGGAAGTTGCCCGACACGCCCCAGATCAAGGTGGTGGTTCCCAGCGAGATCTGGCCCAGCTTGTCGCCCCACAGACGTGCGTTGCAGTTGGAGAAATCACGCACCAAGACCACCACGCTGCCTGACAAGCGCTGCAAGGGCGCGTCGGTGCGCGGGATCTTCAGGTTGAACAGCGCCGCAATCACGTACAGCGAGATCAAGGACGCAATGGCCGCTTCGGGCGCGGTGTCGATGCCGGTGGTGAGCATCGGCAGGTCAATCTGCAGCAGCAGGTTCGAGATCGTGACCCCGACCAGCTGCCCGCCCAGCAGCACACCCAGGATGATGGAGCCGATGGTCAGGCCTTCGATCCAGCCATTGGCCTTGACCAGCTGCGAGTTGGGCAACAGCTCGGTCAAGATGCCGTACTTGGCCGGTGAGTAAGCCGCCGCGCCCAAGCCGACGATGGCATAGGCCAGCAGCGGGTGGGTGCCAAACAGCATCATCAGACAGCCCACCACCTTGATCAGGTTCGAGAAGAACATGACCTTGCCCTTGGGCACCGCGTCGGCAAAGGCCCCCACCAGTGGCGCGAGGATCACGTAGAACAAGGCAAACATCGGCACCAGCGCGGCACGCTGCCATTCGGGCTGGCCCGATGTCCGAAGCAACTCGACGGCGGCGACGAACAGCGCGTTATCAGCCAGCGAGCTGAAGAACTGCGCTGACATGATGGTGTAAAAACCTTTTTTCATTCGTTCGCCGGGAGCTTCAGGGCACGGAGCCGGGCGGTTATAGCACGCACCCTATAGAGGGCCGAGCGCCGGGCCGCTCCCAGGCCGGCCCTCATCCCCACGGGGGATCGCCTGCGGTACTCCGCAGGCGAGGGGCTGTCATCCACGCTGGCAGAATCCCAGCCATGCCGCGCCCCATTGAAGCCCTGGTTTACCCGGACGCACTTGCGCACAACCTGAAGCGTGCCCGCGAGCACGCACCCGACGCCAAAGTCTGGGCGGTGGTCAAAGCCAACGCCTATGGTCACGGCATCGAGCGTGCCTTCGCCGGCTTGCAAGGGGCCGACGGCTTTGCGCTGCTCGACCTGGCCGAGGCCGAACGCTTGCGCGCGCTCGGCTGGCGCGGCCCCATCTTGCTGCTCGAAGGCTGCTTCGAGGCCCGCGACCTGGAGCTGTGCTCGCGACTCAACCTGTGGCACGTGGTGCACCACGAAGCGCAGATCGACTGGCTGGCCCTGCACAAGACCACCTGGCCGCACCACGTCTACCTGAAGATGAACAGCGGCATGAACCGCCTGGGTTTCACTCCGGCGGCCTTTCGCAGCGCCTGGCAGCGGCTCTCGGGCCTGACGCAGGTGGACGAGATCACGCTGCTCACACACCTGTCTGATGCCGACGGTGACCTCAACACCTCGCGCGGCATTGCCCACCAACTGGCCACCTTCGAGGCCGCCACGCACGACCTGGCCGGCGAGCGCTCCATCAGCAACAGCGCCGCCACGCTGCGCTTTGCGCCCAAGCTGGCCGAGGTGCGCGGTGACTGGGTGCGCCCGGGCATCATGTTGTACGGCTCCTCGCCCGACTTTCCCTCGCACACCATCGCGCAGTGGACGCTGCAGCCGACGATGACATTGCGCTCGCGCCTGATCGGCACGCAGCTGCTGCAAGTGGGCGACACCGTAGGCTACGGCAGCAGCTTCACTGCCGAGCACGCCATGCGCATCGGCATCGTGGCCTGCGGTTATGCCGACGGCTACCCGCGCTCGGCCACCACTGGCGCGCCGGTGCTGGTGAACGGAATTCGCACGCGCCTGGTCGGGCGGGTGTCGATGGACATGCTGACGGTCGACCTGAGCCCGGTGACCCATGCGGTGGTGGGCAGCGAGGTCACGCTGTGGGGCCGCGGCCCGCATGATGAAGTGTTGCCCATCGACGAGGTGGCGCATGCGGCCGGCACGGTGGGTTATGAGCTGATGTGCGCGCTGGCGCCACGGGTGCCGACCCACGTGGCATGAACGTGATCGAGGTCAACCCCGACGAGGTGGAGTTCAGCGCTATTCGCGCGCAAGGTGCGGGTGGGCAAAACGTCAACAAGGTGTCGAGCGCGGTGCACCTGCGCTTCAACATCCGGGCCTCATCGCTACCCGATCCTGTGAAAGAAAGGCTGCTCGCCATGTCGGATCAACGCATCACCGCCGAAGGGGTGGTGGTGATCAAGGCGCAAACCTCGCGCAGCCAGGACATGAACCGCCAAGACGCGCTGCGCCGCCTGCAAGAGCTGGTGGACAGCGTGGCCACACCGCCGCGCGTGCGCCGCGCCACCAAGCCGAGTTATGGCTCCAAACAACGGCGCCTCGCCGGCAAGAGCCAGCGTGGTGAGATCAAGGCCGGGCGCACCAAGGTGCGGGGCGAGTAGTGTCCGATCGTCGCTCCACACGCTGATGCGCCCGGTCTTGAACTGATGACGGCGCGCCCCAGCCACTCGCTCCTGCCCCAGGGGGTGATCAGGCGCCCAGTTGTTCACCCAAGAGCTTGAGGCTTTGCAGATCGCCGGCCGGCAGCTTGCCGGCGCGCAACAAGGTGGCACTGTGGATGCTGCGCAGGCGGTAAAGCAGCTCTTGCTCGACGGCCTCAACTTCAGCGGCGTCTTGCACCGCCACGTCGCCCTCGATCCACAGGCCGCTCGCGTTCCAACCCTTGCGCAGGCGGGCGAGCAGGTGCTGGGACAGGCCCAGCGCGTCCATCAGCGCCTGCGACTGCGCGGTCGAGGCCAGCGCCACGATGCCGACGTGGGCGGTTTGCAGCGCGGCGTTGAGCAAGCTCAGGCGCATCTGGATCTCGTCGCGGCTCAGGCTTGCTTGCAGGGCCGGCTCCAGCCCGCTGGCGTAAGCGATCGGGCCGACCCAACCGAGCTCAAATTCACCCGGCACCACCCGCAGGGCCACGCTGGCGCGGGCGAGCTGCGGGGAGTCGCTGCGCAGCACCGCCAACACGGCTTCGGTGACGGCCAACTGGCGGCCCGGCGACGAGAGCTGCTCGCGCTGCAGGCAGTGTGGGTAGCCCGAGCCGTCGAGCCGCTCGTGGTGCTCGGCCACGGCACGCGCCACCACTGCGGGATAGTCGGTGAGCTGCTGCAAGAGCAGCTTGCCCACGTGCGGGTGCACCACCAGGTGCTGGTAACTCTGGAAGCTGAGCGCGCCGTCGGCATCGGCCTCGCCGTGTTCGGGCGCGATGTACATCTCGCCCAGGTCGTGCAGCAGGCCGCACAACATGGCCAGGCGCAACTCCTGGGTGCTGCCGCCGTGCGAAATGGTCAGTGCGCCGTTGAGCGCCATCGCCTGCAAGGCGTGGTCAAACGATTCGGGCCGCGAGGCCTGGCCGGCGGTGAGCAGCAATTGCACGACCGGGTGCAGCGGCAGGTGAGGCGCTTCGCGCAGTAGCTTGGCAGCGTGTGGGCGCAGCAGTGGCGCCAGCGGGCCGTCGCGCTCGATCAGCCGCTCCAGCGACTGCACCAGTGAATGGGCGGTCACGCCATCTTCGGCCAGCAAGCACGATTCAAGCGGCTGGCGCAGCTGGCGGTCGAGCAGCTTGCGTTGCAAGGCCTGCGAAACCGGCTGGTCACGTGCCCAGAGCTTGGTGCCGGAGACGTCGAAGATGTCGGTCGAGGCGATGATCGACTTGGTCTGGCTCGCCTCCAAAATGGTCGCCAACGCATGCGGGTTGGCAGTCGTGAAGCTCTGGGGCTGAGCGGACGTATTCATCATGTCGTTGTCTCCAACAGGCCGTATCGACCTGTTTTCGACAATCCACCCGCCGCACTCAAGGGCGGGGTTGTGACAACACGTTTCTGGCGCAGCACCGGCGGGCCGAGCGCCGGGCCGCTCCCAAGCCGGCCCGCGCCAGCCGCGAGACGCGGCTGGCACTCAGGCCGTCCATCGTTCCCCTCGGGGGATCGCCTGATGCACCCCATCAGGCGAGGGGCTCACATCACATTCGTTTGAACAAGGCGAGCAAACCGCCTGCCGCGACGAACAGGCCGCCAAAGGTGCGGTTGAGCGCCCTGATCTGGCGCGGCGACTTCAACAGGCGCAGCAGCTTCGAGGCCAGCGCGGTGTAACCCGCCATCACCACCAGGTCGGTGAAGCCCAGCGTGGCGGCGATCACCGCGTACTGGGTCGCGAGCGATTGCGAGAGGTCGAGGAACTGCGGCACCACGGCCAGCAGAAAAACGGTGCCCTTGGGGTTGACAGCGTTCACCATCCAGCCGCGCAGCACCAGGCCGCGGCGCGGTGTGAGCACCGCCTCGCCGGTCTCGGCCACCAGCGGCACCGCCGGCGCTCGCCACTGCTTGATGCCCAGCCACACGAGGTAGGCCACGCCCAACCATTTGACAACCGCAAAGCCCAGGCTGGAGGTCGCGATCAGCGCGCCCAGGCCGAGGCCCACCACCAGCACCTGCGTCCAGATGCCCAGCACCAGCCCGAGCGTCATGAAGTAGCCGCGCGCAAAACCGTGGTTCAGGCCCGAGCTCATGGCGGCCACGGCACCCGCGCCGGGCGAGATACTGATGGCCCAGGAGGCTGCAAAAAAGGCGAGCCAGGTGGTGAGTTCCATGTGTCTTTGAATCAGAGGTGAAAGGTGACGATTTCGCCCAGCCGGCGAATGTGGGCGTCGAGCTTGGCCGACCAGGGGTCGCCGTAGTGCAGGCGAATGAAGTGGTCGAAGCGCGCGCTGCAGCTGAAGGTGGCGCCGGGTGCGCAGCCGATGTGTTCGTGGCGTGCCTGCTCGAAGACCTTGCGTGAATCCACCTGCGGTGGCAGCTCGATCCACAACATCAAGCCGCCCTGCGGCCGGCTCAGCTTGCAGCCCGCCGGAAAGTGCCGCGCCACGGCGTCGGCCATTTGCTGCGACTGCTGCTTGAGCGCCGCGCGCAGACGGCGCATGTGGTGGTCGTAGCCGCCCTCGCGGATGAACTCGGCCAGCACCTCTTGCTCGAGCATGCCGCCGGTGATGGAGGTGTGAAACTTGTGCGACTGCGCGGTCTTGAAGTGGCGCCCCGGCGCCATCCAGCCCACGCGGTAACCGGGGGCCACGGTCTTGGTGAAGGCCGAGCAAAGGATCACGTCGTCTCGCGTGTCAAAACTCTTGAGCACCGGAGGGCGCTCGTCGCCGAAATAGGTTTCGCCGTAGATATCGGTCTCGATCAGCGTGAAGCCACGCTCGGCCCCAAGCGCCACCAGGCGGCGCTTGTTCTCAAGCGGCATCAGGCTGCCCAGCGGGTTGTTGAAGTTAGGGATCACCACGCAGGCCTTCACGGCGCCCGGCTCACGGGTGGCGAGGTCAAGCGCTTCGAGCGAGATGCCCTCACGCGGGTGGGTCGGCACCTCGATCGAGCGCATGCCCAGGCTGCGGATGATCTCCAGCAGCATCCAGTAACAAGGCGATTCGATGGCGATGGTGTCGCCCGCCTGGGCAGCCGAGCGCAGCGCGAGAAAGACCGCCTCGGTGCCACCGTTGGTCAAGATGATTTCTTCGGGCCGCAGGCGCAAACCGACGCCCACGCTGCGGCGTGCAATCTCTTGCCGCAGCGCCGCGCTGCCGGTGATCAGGTAGCGCGAGGCAAAGTCTGGGCGCAGGCGGTTCATGCGCGCCAGCAGGTGGCGCAGCTTGGCCTCGGGCAAGAGCGAGCGCGCCGGCATCGGGCAAAACGAAGGTGCGGCCAGCGGGTCGTCGTTGCCGAACAAAAACTCGCGCGTCAGGTCATCGGCCGTCACGAAGCCGGGCCGGCCCATGCGGGTGTCGATCTCGGGCTCGGGCAGCGGCTCGTGGCGCGGTGCCACAAAGTAGCCCGACTTGGGCCGCGCTTCGACCAAGGCCTGGTTCTCCAGCCAGCGGTAAGCCAGGGTGATGGTGGACGCGCTCACCCCGTGCTGCTGGCAGAGCTGGCGCACCGAGGGCAGCCGGTCGCCGGTGCGCAGGCTGCCGCCCTGGATGGCCTGCGCCAGCTCGCCCGCCACACGGTGGTAGAGCGGGTATCCGGCGTTGACGGGGGTGTCCATGGCGCAGATTGTGAACGGCGGCAGGCCGATGTGACAGGCACAGAAGTCGCGAGTTGTCACCGATACAGATGGTTTGTGCGGCATCTGTGCTGCTGCAGTTTGGCCAGGCCTGGATGTGGTCGGTTTGGGCCGGAACCGGAACACTGGACTCCCAGAAACAGACCCCCACGGAGGCCGCCATGGTTCGCTTCACACCCCCCGTCACCCTCAAGCTCAGCCAAGGCGATGTGATCGCCTGGGAGCAAGCGGCCACGCGGGTGCGGGTGGTGTCGGGCCAGGTCTGGATCACACAGCGCAATGACTTGATCGACCACTTCTTGCACCATGGCCAATGTTTCGAGCTGAGGCGCGGCCACGGCATGCTGCTCGGCGCCGAGCAAGACGTGTGGCTGCGCTTCGAGCGCGACCCGTTCTTGCGTGGCTGGTTGTCGGGCCTGTGGCGCAGGCTCACCAGGCGAGCCACCCGCGCAGCTACAGTGCCCGGGTGAGCAAACCCAAATCCATCTACACCTGCAACGAATGTGGCGGCACCAGCCCCAAGTGGCTGGGCAAATGCCCGAGCTGCAACGCCTGGAACACCCTGGTCGAATCGGTGGCCGACGCGCCGTCGAAACACCGCTACCAGTCGCTCGCCGCCGCGCAGCCGGTGGCCACACTCTCCGAGATTGAAGCGTCCGACGTTGACCGCCAGCCCACCGGCATTGACGAGCTTGACCGGGTGCTGGGCGGCGGCATGGTCGCCGGTGGCGTGGTGCTGATCGGCGGTGACCCGGGCATCGGCAAGTCCACGCTGTTGCTGCAAGCGCTCGACTCGCTGTCGCGCAGCCTGCGCACCCTGTATGTGACCGGCGAAGAGTCGGGCGCGCAGGTCGCCCTGCGTTCGCGCCGCCTCGGGCTCGACGGCTCCAAGGTGCGCGTGATCGCCGAGATCCAGCTCGAAAAGATCAGCGCCACCATCGAGGCCGAACAACCGGCGGTGTGTGTGATCGACTCGATCCAGACCGTCTACAGCGACCAGCTCACCTCGGCCCCCGGCTCGGTGGCGCAGGTGCGCGAATGTGCAGCCCAGTTGACGCGCATCGCCAAGAGCAGCGGCACCGCCATCATCCTCGTGGGCCACGTGACAAAAGATGGCGCACTCGCCGGCCCGCGCGTGCTGGAGCACATCGTCGACACGGTGTTGTATTTCGAGGGCGACACGCACAGCAGCTTTCGCCTGGTGCGCGCCATCAAGAACCGCTTCGGCGCGGTCAACGAGATCGGCGTGTTTGCGATGACGGAGAAGGGCCTCAAAGGCGTGGCCAACCCGAGCGCGATCTTCTTGTCGACCCACGGCGACCCGGTACCGGGCTCGTGTGTGCTGGTCACGCTGGAAGGCACCCGGCCGATGCTGGTCGAGATCCAGGCGCTGGTCGACAGCGGTGGCCCCAGCCCACGCCGCCTGAGCGTGGGCCTGGACCGCGATCGCCTGGCGATGATGTTGGCCGTGATGCACCGCCACGCCGGCATCGCCTGCATGGACCAAGACGTGTTCGTCAACGCGGTCGGTGGCGTGCGCATCAGCGAGCCGGCGGCCGATCTGGCGGTGATGCTGGCGATTCAAAGCTCGTTGCGCGGGCGGCCGCTGCCGCGCGGGTTCATCGCCTTTGGCGAAGTCGGCCTGGCGGGCGAGGTGCGGCCGGCGCCACGTGGGCAAGAGCGTTTGAAAGAGGCCGCCAAGCTGGGCTTCAGCGTGGCGGTGGTGCCCAAGGCAAATGCGCCCAAAAAGCCGATCGAAGGGCTGACGATCCACACGGTAGAACGCATCGAGCAGGCGATCGATCTGGCGCGCAGCCTGTAGGCACCGGGGAGGGCGACCCGCGCGCCTTCTGGAGGGTCTCTTGAGTTGGGGCAAACACCCTTCAAATAAGATTCATTATCATTCGCATCTTGCTCACCGCAGATGCCACCATGCCCTCCCCCCGTCTGTCTGATTTGCCCAATGGCGCCCGCGGCACCGTGACGGGTGTGAGTTCATGTTCGACCCAGGCCGACGCGCAAATGTTGCGGCGCCTGGCCGAGCTGGGCTTTCTGCCCGGCGAGCCGGTGCAAATATTGCGCCGCGGCCCGGGCGGGCGTGAGCCGCTGGCGGTGCAGATCGGCGAAACGCTGTTTGCCCTGCGCCTGGTCGAGGCGCAATGTGTCGAGGTGTCGCGGCCATGAGCACAGCCGCTTTGCGCATCGCGCTGGTGGGCAACCCGAACTGCGGCAAAACCGCGCTTTTTAATCTGCTCACCGGCGCGCGCCAGAAGGTCGCCAACTACGCCGGCGTGACGGTCGAGCGCAAGGTCGGCAGCACCACGCTGAAAAACGGCCGCACGCTGTCGGTGATCGACCTGCCCGGCGTCTACAGCCTGACGCCATCGACCCCCGATGAAGCCGTGACACGCGACGTGGTGCTCGGCCAGCGTGCCGACGAAGCCGCACCCGACGCCATCGTGGCGGTGGTTGACGCCACCAACCTGCCGCTGAACCTGCGCTTGGTGCTGGAGCTGAAGCGCCTCGGCCGACCCATGGTCTTGTCGCTCAACATGGCCGACGTGGCCCGTGCGCGTGGGCTGCAAATCGATGTGGCGCGCCTGAGCGCCGAGCTGGGCATGCCGGTGGTGGAAACCGTCGCCGTGCAAAGCCAGGGCCACAGCGCCTTGCTCGCACAACTGGAGCTGCGGGCCCATTGGCCCGCCCAGACCGCCGCCACCGATGCGGCCACCAGCCCGGCGCAGTTGCAGCGCGAGGTGCGGCGCATCCTGGCGCTGGCGGCACCCGGCGCGATGCAGTTCAAACGCTTCAACCACCGGCTCGACACGATCGTGATGCACCCGGTGTGGGGGCTGGCGATGCTGGCGGTGCTGCTATTCCTGATCTTCCAGGCGGTGTTTGCCTGGGCGGCGTGGCCGATGGACGCCATCGAGGCCAGCGTGGGCTGGGTCGGCGGCCAGATTACCGAGCACATGGCCGACGGCCCGCTGCGCAGCCTGCTGGTCGACGGCATCGTGGCGGGGGTCGGCGGCGTGCTCGTCTTCTTGCCGCAGATCCTGATCCTGTTCTTTTTCATCTTGCTGCTCGAAGACTCGGGCTACCTGCCGCGCGCCGCCTTCTTGCTCGACACGGTGATGGGCAAGGTGGGGCTGTCGGGCCGCGCCTTCATTCCGCTGCTCTCCAGCTTTGCCTGCGCCATTCCCGGCATCATGGCGGCGCGCACCATCCCGAACTGGCGCGACCGGCTGGCCACCATCATGGTGGCGCCGCTGATGACGTGTTCGGCGCGCCTGCCGGTGTACGCCCTGCTGATCGCCGCCTTTGTGCCCAGCCGTGAGGTCGGCCCGTTCAACCTGCAAGGCATCACGCTTTTCGGCCTGTATGTGGGCGGCGTGGTCTCGGCGATGGCCGTCGCCTGGTTTCTCAAGCGGGTGTGGAGCAAGAGCAGCTACCAGCCGCTGATGCTGGAGCTGCCGCCCTACCGGTGGCCCAACTTGCGCAACCTCGCCATCGGCCTGTGGGAACGCGCGCGCATCTTCTTGCGCCGAGTAGGCGGCATTATCTTTGCGCTGACGGTGTTGTTGTGGTTCCTGGCCAGCTACCCCGGTGCGCCCGAAGGCGCCACCGGCGCCGCCATCCAGTACAGCTACGCGGGGCAGTTGGGCCAGGCCCTGCAAGTGATTTTTGCGCCCATCGGTTTCAACTGGCAGATCTCGATCGCGCTGGTGCCGGGCCTGGCCGCGCGCGAGGTGGCGGTGGGTGCGCTGGGCACCGTCTACGCACTTTCGGGCAGCGAAGACCAGGTGGCCGAAACGCTGCTCCCGGTGATCGCCCAGACCTGGTCGCTGGCCACCGCCTTGTCGCTGCTGGCCTGGTTTGTGTTTGCGCCGCAGTGCGTGGCCACCTTGGCCGCGGTGCGGCGCGAGACCCAAAGCTGGCGCTACCCGGCGGCGATGGCGGCCTACCAGTTTGCGCTGGCCTACCTGGCGGCCTTCATCACCTACCGCTGCACGCTGTGGCTGGGCGGCTGACATGGGCCCCGGGCTGCAATCCGTCCTGACCGCGCTGATCGTCGCCGCCAGCAC
>JBBRFR010000056.1:0-14604 GCA_038241485.1 Burkholderiales bacterium | reverse complement strand
CTGAGCGTGGGGTGGCGTTTCAGCAGCGCGCGCACACGCTCGATCGGCACGTCGCCGATGCCGCTGTGGGCTCAGATCAACTTGGCATTGGGGGCGTGGAAAAAAAGTTTTGTGATGGCCACGTCGTCCACGTGCGCGAGCACGGCCAGGCCACGCTCTTCGGCGAGCTGCATCAAACGTTTCGCGGTGGGGCCGTCCGCATT
Source organism: Burkholderiales bacterium (assembly GCA_038241485.1). Lineage (GTDB taxonomy): Bacteria > Pseudomonadota > Gammaproteobacteria > Burkholderiales > Burkholderiaceae_C > Rhizobacter. The sequence continues at coordinate 14,401 of JBBRFR010000056.1, read as the reverse complement.
GGCGCTGTCATAAAGGTGGAACTCACCCAGCCCGCGGTACGGGCCGGCCTCGGTGCCGGCGGCCAGCTCGCGTTGCACCATCTCGACGATGCTCGGGTCAGCGTGCCAGCCGCTGTAGTGGGCGCGGTTACGGTAGATCCGCACGAAGGGCACCACGGTCACACCTGCACGGCGCGTGGCCTCGCGTGCTGCGGCGAGCGCCTTGGTGCCGTCGTTCGGCTGGCTGTTGGCGACGATGGCGCGCACACCGCAGCGCTGCATGCGGCCCAGCACGTCGGCGATGGGGTAGCGCGCGCTGGCTTCGTCGTTGTAGTGCAGGTGGGCGTCGAACAGCGGGCCGCTGTAGGGGGCGGCCGTTTGCGAAGCACGGGTTGGGCGAACACCGCCAGGGCCAGCGCTGCGGCGCTCATCAGCTGTCGGCTGAGCTTGGAAACAGGCGAGAGCAGGTTCATTGCAGCCCCAGCTGCTTGAGGTGGTCAAGCTTGGCAGCGTAGAGCTGCTGGTTGCGCCGGGTGGTGCTGGTGCTGAGCGCGAGGTCGAGCTGCTGGCGTGTGCTGGCGATGTCGCCCAGGTGGTAATTGGCCATCGCCAGCCAGAAATGAAACTCATGGTGGTAGGGCGCGCGCGCCACCTCCTTGGCAAACCATTGCCGCGCGTTGGCGTAGTCGCCCTGGCGCATGGCGGCCTGGCCGAGATCGAAAAAGTGGAACGGTGGCTCGGGGTCGATGCGTGCCAGCCGCGCCGCCAGCTCGCGCGCCACATCGGGCCGGCCGAGCGCGCCTTGCACACGCACCATGTTTGAAATGGCAATGGTGCTCAGCGGGTCGTGCTGCAACACATGGGCGAGTGCACGTTCGGCCTCGACCGCGTGGCCGCGCCGCAGGTAGATGACAGCCAGCGTGTTGTAGGCGCTCAGAAAGCCGGGTTCGTGCAACACCGCTGCGCGTGCCCAGGCGTAAGCCTCGTCCAGCTCGCCGCCGGCGAGCGATTCAGCGGCGCGGTTGTTCATAAACATCGCGACGATGGTGGGCTCGCTCACCTCGCGCGAGCGCTGGCCGCTGCGGTCTGCGGGCGGCAAAAAGTCGATCGTCCAGTTGAGGTGCGTGCCGCGTGCACCGCCGTCGATCCAGCGCCGGCCCAGCGTGACGTTGACGTGGCCGCTGGCGAAGTAGGTGTCTTGGTTGCGCGTCCAGGTGTCGTCGGTGTAGACGCTTTGGTAGCTGACCTGCATGCCCAGATGTTTGGCGAGGGCGGCCGTCATGATCACCAGCGACAGGCAGTTGCCCGAGCGGGCGTCAAACGCCTCGGCGGCGGTGCGGGTGCGTTCGGCGTCGTACTCCAGCTTCAGTTGGCGCTTGCTGTAGAGCGCGTCGAGCAGGCCTTTTTGCAGGCCACGGCTGCGCAGCTGGCCGGCGATGTCGTGGTCGACATAACGCTTCATGGGCTCGCTCACGGCGAAGACCTCATCGGCGCTCAACGGCGCCTGGGCGGGCGGCGCGAACAGCTCGTCGTGCAGCAGCGTGACGGTGGGCGCGGCGGGTGGTGGGCTCGCGCAGGCGCCGACCATCAGGCAAAGCAGCAAAACGGCCAGGCGTGTCATGGTGGCCTCCTTGCCAGGCATGCTATGCCTGCCGCGCGCAGACCGCATTGGGAAGCCCCCTGTGCCATTGGCCCTATCGGCCGGGTACCTCACCAGCCGAACACCGCCAGGCATGGTGACAATGCGGCTCTGACCCAGCCCCAGAAGCCCCGCATGAGCCCGACCCTGCCGCCCCGGACCACCCAAACCAGCACCGCACCCAGCACCCCACCCAGCGCCGGCGAGAAGCGACGCCGCCAGGTGATGGGCGACACCTTTGTCGACCGCGCTCTGGCGGGCGCCAACGCCTTCACCCAGCCTTTGCAAGAACACATCAGCGAGCACGCCTGGGGCTCGACCTGGCTGCGCGAAGGGCTGGCGCTCAAGCAGCGCAGCCTGTGCACGGTGGCCATGCTGGCCGCGCTCGGCCACACGAACGAACTGAAGGGCCACCTGCGGGGTGCCCTCCACAACGGCGCCACGCTGGTGGAGCTGCGCGAGGTGCTGCTGCATGTGGCGCCGTATGCCGGCGTGCCGGCCTCGGTGGCGGCGTTTCGTGCTGCTTCCGAGTGGCTGGCCGCCGAAGGCCTGAGCTTCCACGACACCCCCGGCGACACCGCTGGCGATTAACCGTTTGAAGGACACCATGAGCGCGAACTCCCGTTTTGTCTTGCTGCCCACCAGCGGCTTCACCGCCGACGAGCCCAACAACTCCAGCGCCACCGAAACCTTTCTGAGCACGATGGGCGCGCCGGGCGTGTGGCGTGCGGGGGCCTCAACCTCGCACAGCGCGCACTTCAAGGTGCTGGACTCGATCCAGTCGAACGGCGCCAAGTTGGTGTCGATGTCGAGCGCCTCGCTGATGAAGCTCAAGTGCGAGCAGCCCGGCCTGCGTGTGGTACCCGAGGTCTACTACCCCTCGATGCGGGCGCCTCGGCCGCCCATCCTCACCGGGATGGAGGCGTTTTCGGCGCGCGCCACGCTGGCGCAGCCGCGCGTCAAGGTGGTGCTGGCAGGCAGCGGCAAGCCACTGCGCAGCGTGGAGGTGATCGCCTTCAGCGACTACGAGGCCGGCAAGGGCGCACAAGGCAGCACCAACGCGCGCGGCGAAGTCGTGCTGCAGCTGCCGCGCTCGGTGCGGGTGCTGCAGCGCGTGTATCTCTACCCGGCACACAGCGCCTGGCCGGTGCTGCTGAACGACTGGCCGCTGCACCAGGGGGTGATCGAGCTGCCGGCCATTAACCTCGGCTTCACCGACTCGCGTACCAAGGCCTACCCCGAGCGTGCCGTGGCCGATGGCGCGGGCGTGACGGTGGGTGTGATCGACACCGGCATCGGCCCACACACCGGGCTCACGGTGAGCGGTGGCATGAACGCCGTGACCGGCGAAGACCCGGCCGATTGGTCTGACGCCGACATCCATGGCACCCACGTGGCCGGCATCATCGCCGGCCAGTGCGGCGGCTTTCTCGGTGTGGCGCCGGGGGTGAGCCTGCGGGCCTACCGGGTGTTTGGCAAGAACGCCGAAGGCGCGTCGAGCTTTGCCATCGCCAAGGCCATCGACCGCGCGGTGGCCGACGGCTGCGACCTGCTCAACCTGAGCCTGGGCGGCGGCCCCAGCGACCAGACCACCAGCGAGGCCATCAAGGTCGCACGCGCCAAGGGCGTGGTGTGTGTGATCGCGGCCGGCAACGATGGGGGCGCCGTGGCGTGGCCGGCGCGCCACCCACTGTCTCTGTCGGTGTCGGCCCTGGGTTTCCAGGGTTTGTGGCCCACGGGTGCGATGCAGACGCAGACGGTGCAGCCGCCGATGGGCAAGGAGCACAGCTTCATCGCCAACTTCTCCAACACCGGCCCCGAGATCGACTTGGCCGGGCCGGGCGTGGGCGTGATTTCATGCATCCCGCATGACCGCTTTGGTGTGATGGACGGCACCTCGATGGCCTGCCCGGCCGTCACCGGCGCCCTGGCGCGGCGTTTGGCGGGGGATGCCAAGACGCTGGCCCTGCCGCGCGAGGGTGAGCGCTCCGACGCGATCATGAGACTGGCCTTGCAGGCCGCGCGTGACATGGATTTGCCACCTTTTGCGCAGGGCGCGGGCCTCGCGCAATGAGCTGCAGGCTTATCATCGAACCATGAGTCGTTATGTCTTGCGCTACGCCGGCACCACACCCCGCCACGCCGAGTCGGGGGTGGACACCGCCACAGTGGTGGTGCGTGCCGGTGCCAAGGTCATCGATGACGCGCCCGACATGCTGCTGTTGGAGGCGAGCGCAAGCACCGCCCGTACCATTGCGCACTTGTTGCCCGAGTGGCAGATCAACGTCGAAGCGATGATTGCGTTGCCGCGTGTGCCGCGGCCGGCTGTTCGCGCCACGCCACGGGCTCGGCGGCGCTAGTTTTTGGGGGGCTAGTTTTTGGTTTGCAGGCGGCGCATCAGGCGCCAGCCAAGCAGCACGGCAATCACCACCGCATACACCGCCACTTCGGCGAAGTTGTTCTTCGCCGCGCGCATCCAGAAAAAGTGCAACAGGCCCAGCAGCACGATGGCGTAGACCAGCTTGTGCAGGGTCTGCCAACGTTTTGCGCCCAGCGCCTTGATCGCGCGGTTGAACGAGGTGGCGGCCAGCGGCACCATCAGCACGAAGGCGAGAAAACCCACCAGCGCAAACGGCCGCTTGGGAATGTCTTTCACGATGGCCTGCAGCTCGAAGCTCATGTCGAGCCACGCATACGACAAGAAGTGCAGCAGCACGTAGAAAAACGCGAACAAGCCCAGCATGCGTCGAAAGCGCAGCAACGCAGGCTGGTGGGTGAGCACCCGCAGCGGTGTGACGGCCAGCGTGATGCACAGGAAGCGCAGTGTCCAGTCGCCGGTGGAGCGGATCAATGCCTCGGCCGGGTTGGCGCCCAAGGTGTTGGCCAAGGCGCCATAAAGCAGCCACCCGAACGGCAGCAGGCACAGCACAAACAGCAGAGGCTTGGCCGCAGGCTGAAGCCAGGTTGACTTGGTGCGGATGGAGGCGGCTGGAGGGCGGGGCGGTGACAGCACAGCGGCCATGGTCAGAAGAACTTGGCCAGGTTCATGCCGGCGTAGAGCTGGCCGACCTGGGCCTCGTAGCCGTTGAACATCAGCGTGGGCCGCTTCTTGGTGAACACGCCGTCTTCGCCAATGCGCCGCTCGGTGGCCTGGCTCCAGCGCGGGTGGTCGACCTTCGGATTGACGTTGGAATAGAAGCCGTACTCACGCGCTGCGGCGAGGTTCCACGAGGTCTCGGGCTGCTTCTCGGTGAAACGAATCTTGACGATCGACTTGCCACTCTTGAAGCCGTATTTCCAGGGCACGGTCAGGCGCACCGGCGCGCCGTTCTGGTTGGGCAACACCTCGCCATACAGGCCAAAGGCCAGCAGCGTGAGCGGGTTCATGGCTTCGTCCAGGCGCAGGCCTTCGGTGTAATGCCAATTGAGCACGTTCGAGCCGACGAAGGGCATCTGCTTTTCGTCGGCCAGCGTCACGAACTCGACGTACTTGGCCTTGCCCGTGGGCTCCACACGCTTGATCAGCTCGGAGAGCGAATAGCCCACCCACGGGATCACCATCGACCAGCCTTCGACACAACGCATGCGGTAGATGCGCTCTTCCATGGGGCTCAGCTTGAGCAGCTCGTCGAGGTCGTAGACCTTGGGCTTCTTGACCTCGCCTTCGATAGCCACCGTCCACGGCCGTGTCTTGAGCTTGCCGGCATTGCGCGCCGGGTCGGCCTTGTCGGTACCGAATTCGTAGAAGTTGTTGTAGCTGGTGACGTCGGCATGCGAGGTGAGCTTGTCCATCGTCACACCACCCGCAATGCCGCTGCGCATACCGGGCAGGGCGGCCAGCTTGCCGGGGCGCGCGGTTTGCGCCATCGCGTCGCGCGCGGCCCAGCCGGCCAGCGCGATGCCGCTGCCGCCCAGGGCCAGCAGCTTGAGCAGCCCACGGCGGCGTTCGTAGATGGCCTGAGGCGTGATGTCCGAGGCGACGCCGTGGTTGAAACCACGGTCTTGGCGGTAGTGCATGGCAACTCCTGAAGCGCGTTGGGGCGGTGTGCCCTTAAACATCGGTCGCCGTTGGCGCCGGCATCCTTACACGGGGTTCAGGGCAGCTCGCCGAAATTGGTGTCGTCGATCACGGCACCGAACTGCGTGTCGGAGAAGAGTCTGAGCGAATTGCGCGCCACACGCTCGCGAAAGCTCTTTCGGGCAAAGAGCTTGGCCTGCGCCTCACCGGGCAGGTCGGTGATGTTGATGATGTTCTTGACGATCAACGTGTCGATCACATCTTCGATCACACGCACGAAGTCGGCGTCGAGCCGGCCAAACTCATGCGGGTTGGCCTCGCTGTGCCCGATGAAGGCCATCAGGTCGCGGTGACCTTCGGGCAGGAACTCCATGTCGCCGGTGTCGTAGCGGTGCAGGCTTTCAATCAAACCGTCTGGGCCGCGGCGGATGTAGGGCATGGCGGTGGCGGGAGTGAGTTTGCCGACACTATAGGCCGAGGCACCACGCCGCGCCATGAAAAAAGGCCGGCATGAAACCGGCCTCGGGATGCAGGTGCGACGGAAATCAGCGCATGCCGGCGATGTAGTCGGCGACGGCCTTGAGTTCCTTGTCGTTCATCTTGCTGACCACGCCCGTCATCTGAACGCTGTTCTTGCGCGTGCCCTCGCGGAAGGCCTTCAGCTGCGCCTCGGTGTAGTCGGCGTGCTGGCCGCGCAGCTGCGGGTACTGCGAGGGGATGCCGGAGCCGGTGGGGCCGTGGCAGCCAGCACAAGCCGGCACGTTGCGGTCGGCGATGCCACCGCGGTAGATTTTTTCACCCAGGGCCACGGTGTCCTTGCTCTTGGCGAAGCCGAGTTTGGCTTGTTTGGAGGCGTAGAACGCGGCCACGTCCTTCATGTCGGCGTCGCTCAGCGTGGCGGCAAGGCCTTGCATGATGGCATTGACGCGCGTGCCGGCCTTGAACTCGCTGAGCTGCTTGACCAGGTATTCAGGGTGTTGGCCCTGGATGATGGGGTTGGCGGGGCTGCCACGCGAGCCATCGGCGGTGTGGCAGGCGCCGCACACGTTGGTGGAAATCGTTTGGCCCTTGGCCAGATCGGGTTTGGCGGCTGGTTCAGCGGCGGTGGCCGGCGCGATCGCGGTAGCGACCAGCATCAGACTCGATAACAGTTGGGCAAAGGACTTCATGGGCTTGGGTGATTTTTTGGTGCAAAACCCGGCGATTTTACAATGCCAGCTTTGGGCGCCTGCATGACCGAGCAAAACAATTCCAATCTTCCGGCTCCCACGCCCCGCGATGCCGAGAAGACCGCACTCGCCTGGACCCACACCGCCCGCTTCCTCACCACGGCCAGCCAGCTCGACCAGGTGCCCCAGACCGAGTTGCCCGAGATCGCGTTTGTCGGCCGCTCCAACGCCGGCAAATCCACCGCCATCAACACGCTGACGCAGCAAAAGCGCCTGGCCTTTGCGTCCAAGACGCCCGGGCGCACCCAGCACATCAACCTTTTTGAGCTGGGCCCCAAGCTGGCTGCCGACGCGCTGTTTGCCGACCTGCCGGGTTACGGCTACGCCGCCGTGGCCAAAGGCGCCAAGCTGCGCTGGCAGAAGGTGATGGCCGATTACCTGGAGGTGCGCCGCGGCCTGAGCGGGGTGGTGCTGATGGTCGACTCACGCCTCGGGTTCACCGACCTCGACCGCCGTTTGCTCGACTTTGTGTCGCCGCGTGTGGGCAACGGCTCGGTCAAGCTGCTGGTGCTGCTGACCAAGGCCGACAAGCTCAACCGCAGCGAGGCCAACGAAGCGCTGGCCAACGCCCAGGCGTTTCTGGGCGAGGTGACAACCGATGAAGCCGACGTGAGTGTGTCGCTGTTTTCAGCGCTCAAGAAGTCGGGTGTGGGCGACGCAGCCTGCGTGCTGCATGACTGGGTACACAAAAAATGACCGAAACCTTTTTTGCCGAGTTGCCGCATGGCATCACCCTGCATTGCCGCGTTGCCGGCCCGAAGGGTGCGCCGGCGCTGGTGTTCTTGCACGGCTTTCCGGAAGCCGCGTTTGTGTGGGACGAGATGCTTGCGCATTTCGGCGACCGCTACCGCTGCATTGCCCCTAATTTGCGCGGCTTTGAGCAGTCGTCGGCACCCACCGAGGTGCAGGCCTATCGCGTCAAGCACCTGATGGCCGACCTGACGGCCTTGATCGAGCAGCAAGCGGGTGGCCCGCTCGAAGCCCTGATTGCCCACGACTGGGGTGGTGCGGTGGCCTGGAACCTGGCGGCCCAACAGCCCGAGCTGATGAAGCGCCTGGTGATCATCAACTCGCCGCACCCTGCGATCTTTTTGCGTGAGTTGCAAACGAGCCCTGAGCAGCAGGCGGCGAGCGCCTACATGAACTTCTTGTGCAGCCCGGGCGCTGAAGCCCAGCTCAGCGAGAACGACTTTGCCCGCATGTGGCCGTTTTTGGCCGGCATGGGAGGCACCGGCTGGCTCACCGAGGCGCTGAAAGACCGGTACCGCGCGGTCTGGCGTGCAGGCCTCACGGGCGCGTTGAACTATTACCGTGCGTCGCCCTTGCGCCCACCCACAGCGCCCGATTCTCCCGTGATGGGCCTGAGTTTCCCGCCCGAGTTTGTGACCGTTCGGGTGCCGACGCATGTGGTTTGGGGCGAGGGGGATGTGGCTTTGCCAGCCAGTCTGCTGGATGGGTTGCAGGCCTTTGTGCCCCACATGACTTTGACCCGGGTTCCCGGGGCCACGCACTGGATCGTGCATGAACGCCCGCAATTGGTGGCTGTGGAGATTGAGGCAGCGTTGAATCGCTGACGGATACCGGGGTATTCAAGGGGGTGAAAATTCCCGCCCCGCTCAATCGAGCATCACGTCATCAGCAATCTGATGGCTGAAATAATCAATGCCACCACAAGAATCTTGCGCAATACCTTGGTTGGCGTTTTTCGCGACAAACGAACGCCCAGCGAAGAAAATATCACTCCGCTGGCAATCAATATGACCATGCCCACCGGAGAAATCGGGCTCGGCTGGTTGTCGGACGCCGCTGAATCCATAAAAAATAGCGAAACCAGATAACCCGCTACCGACAGGGCGCCAATGATCAGACCCGTCATGTTGGCGGTGGCAATGGCGTCTTGAAACTTGCGCTTGGCGGCGTAGACGAAATAGGCAATGGTGTAAGTGCCCCCTCCGACGCCGATCAAGGTGGAGACTCCGCCGATGAGCCCGCCGAAGCACAGGTCGATTATCTTGTTGGAGGCCCGTTCGCCGGTCGATTCGGTCACCGGCCAAAGCATCACGGCGGCCAGCCCCAGTTGAAGTACAGCCACCAGCGACGGGGTGACCAGATGACGAGCGCCACTGAGGGTCAGCGCCACCAGCGGTGTCACGATTACCGCACCCAGCACATAAAAGCGGGCGCTGGCGATGATTTCGGTGCGCTCTTCAGGGGTGCGGATTCGATACTGTTTGGTTGCCGCGCCGATGGAATTGAAAAGCACGGCAAACCATGAAATGACGATGGCGTCGTGCAAGGCCGCGCTGCCATACAGCCAGGTCAAGACGGGCACCACGACGATACCGCCCGCCAAGCCGACCAAACCGGCTATCAACCCGGACAATGCGCCGGCCACCAACAATATAAGGGTTTCCATCTATATTGGTAAATTCCGCGTCTGGTAAGCCATATTCCCAACGACTCGATCACAAAAAAGGATCGCAGGAATGGTGCCATCATTGGGCCGCGCGCAGGGGTAGGTGTTGCGGCGATGTAACTTTACCGAACGGGTGGGCCAGCAAAGTTGGCGCGAGTATCCCACGCGTTTCGTGACCACTGAATGGCCATGCAAAAAGCTGTTTCGCCGCGCCGAAGCTCAACCAAACAGCAGATGGAACGCGTTCTTTCAGGCGGAAGGAGCGGGCTTGTGTGCCGCTGCGGCGCCCGGGTTCAGAGCGACCCGTGAGCCGTGGTCGGCATGCGCAAGCGGGCGTGCGGTGAGCTGTCAGCACCCAGTCGAGCGAACGGAAAGTGCTGCTGCACTTCGGCCTCGACGCCCAGCTCTTCAGCGGGAGCCAGAGCGCGCAGCAGCGAGTCGATCACGCGTGCTGTGGAGATGGGCGCTGAGGTGTTTCGGTTCATGGTCGTTTCCGCTGAGAGCGTCGTGGCTACAAGAAGCTGCACTGACGTGCAATGAGGCGGAGTATGTGAGTCCGCAGGCCGCTTGTCAGTGATCTATACACGGCGTTGGCCTGCCAAATCGATGTGCGCGTGAATGAGTTCACGGCACTCGTGTGCTGCTTGCGGTGGGTGTGTTGCTTTGTTGTCAGGCCCTGATCAGCGGGCTGTGACATCTGCCACGGACCAGCGAAAGGGTTCGCCTCAAACCGGCCGCGCCAGGTTGCGCAACATGCCGTCAACGGCACGCTGAATCAGCGAGTGTGCATGCAAGGGCCCCAGCAGCTCTGCGGCTCGCAGTCGCTCCAGCGCACGCCGGCTGACCGAGTGGGTGCGTTGGGGAGTTTCACCGGTGAACAGGAAAAAGTGGTCTTGCTCGCTGCGCCACAGCAGTTGCGCGTGCGTCCACGCACCGTGAAAAAAGACGCGGTAGCGCTCGCCCACCGCCATGTGATTGACCCAGGCGAGCGGGTCACTGCCGGGCTCGGCAGCTTCGGTGTTCATCAGCGCGGCGGGCACGGTTTCCATCGAGGCCAGGTCGATCAGCGAGTCGCTGAAGCCGGGGCCATCGAGTGGCTCGGGCTCGACCGCCACTTCTTCACGCATGCGCCGCACGATCTCTTCGGGTGAGAGGTTTTCGTCCGCGACAGGGGCGGTGTGCGGGCCCGGGCGCAAGGCCTCGGCGTGCAGCTGCATCAAGTCGTCGAGCACCGCCTGCTGCTCGGGCGCGGGCATGTCGATCAAGGCCATGCCATCGCGCAAGCGTTGCAGCAGTTGGGGCAGCAGCGCGACCAGGCGCTGGCGACTTTGTGGGTGGCTGGGCAGCTTCAGGCTCCACAGCAGGTCATCGACGGTCTTGAGGAAACCGGTGGTCTGCGGGCTTTGATCGCCAAAGCGCAGCACCGACTCGGTCAGCACGCGCGCCCAGCCAGAGGTGACAAAACGGCGGATGACGCTGCTGACATGGATGTGGGCCATCTGCTCGACCAGCCGGGCCGACAGGTTGCGCTGCATCAGCTCGGCCTGCTCGGCTTGCATCAGGGCGTCGATGGTTGGTTGCGCCGCATGTTGTTGCTGTTGGAGCTGTTCGCCCAGGAAGTGATCGAGGCGGGCCCGCGCGCGGCGATAAAGCGCGCTGTCTTGCACCGACTCGGCGGCCATGTCGCTCACCAGCGTTTCGCAGAACTGGAGCAGCGCGGCCAGGCGGGGGTCGTGGGCGTGTGGGTAGGCGGTGGCGGCGCTGACGAGGTGGTCCATCAGCTCCCACACCGGGTGGTCGTAGGCGTCGAGCATGCTCGGGTCGAGCAAGGCGATGCGCAGCGCCGACACCTGCAGCCGGGCGATCACCGCGTGCAGGCGGGCGGGCAGGGCGCGGTCGGACAAGATGGTTTCGAACAGGCGCGACAGCAGCTCGATGATCTGGCGGTCGACGGTTTCGCCCGTGGTGGCCATCAGCGCCGCACGGTGCTGGGCCAGACGGGGCGCCTCGGGGCTGGCGCCGGCCGGCGCAGCCGCGGGCATGCGACGCAGCAGCTCTTCGACGCGCAGCAAGGCCTGCTCCAGCGCGGGGCTGGTGGTGGGCAGGGCGCGGCGTTTGTTGTCGGCGCTGCCGCCCGGGCCGGTGTCGCCACCGCCGGGCATGCTGCGCATCAAGCCATCGAGCGCGCCCGGGCGTGTCACGTCCATGTCGGGCGGCTCTTCGCGCGTGGCCGAGCCGGCGGGGATGACCACGGTGCGGTAGATGCCCGGTGTCACGCCCTGCGATTCGAGCCGGGTGCTGGCCGCGGCGAAGGCCATGCGCAGCAGGCCGGCCATCACTGTGGCCGACACGCGCAGCAAGATCACCTGCTGTGCGGGTGCCACCGGCAGCGCCGCAGCAGCTTGCCACAAGGCCCGCGCATACGACTGCGGCCGCAACGGGTTGGACTCGGCCGTCACGTGGGCTTGGCCGCGCAGCGTGGAGGTGAAGGTCTGCAGCTCGCGCAGCTCCCATTCGGCGCCAGTGTCGATTTGCTGGATGGCGCGCGAGATCTCGATGTCGGACTCGACCCGGGTTTCATCCATCAGCTCCAGCCCGCCCAGGCTCAGAGCGCCGCCGGCCGGCTGGGCGGCCTGCGCCTGCGGTGCCATCTCGGCCTGCACGAGTTTTCGCAGTGCTTCGGTGAAGCTGCGTTGGAACAGCGCCTGGTTTTGTTGCAGCACCTGTACCAGGTCGAAGTAGTGCTTGCGCTCGCTGGCGGTGAGCAGATGGTCGCGTGGCTGGCGCAACTGCTCCAGTGTGCTGACCAAGGTCCGAGAGATGAGGTCGGCTGAGCGCTTGAGCTCGTCGTCGACAAAACGCTGGAGCAGCAGGGCATTCGGCATGCGCTATTTTGAGGCGAGCCGGGGTCTTGTCAAACCCGCCGGTTTCAGAACCTTTCAGGCCGCTCAAGGACGCCCTTCGCCCCCGCGGCAACACTGCGTTCACAGAGGCTCCCCGTTCTGTCATCAAGCATGGGGCCCCTGGGCATCTTCAGGAGAGTCGAACATGGCCATCACCATGCAGGGAAGCTGGACGCTGCGCGTCAAGAGCCGTAACGCCGCGTACGCGCAGCGCTTCATCGTCAGCGGGGCCGCCACGGGCAATGGTGTTCACGATGGCACCGTCGGCACGGCGGTCGTGGTCACCGGCTCGCAGTGGTCACTGCAGGTGCAGCACCAGCCGACCCGCCAAGCCTGGCGCGACTCGGCGCAGCACATCGGTTTGCCCACGGTGACCGATGGGCTGCTGCGCGCCGACATTGCCTCGAATGACGGTGGCCTGGACGATCATTTCGACGACCTGGTGATCGCCTGCTCGCTGCCCGCCAGCCAGGCCGACCACGTGGTCTACGGCAACGTCAAGACCTACACCGGTGCCTGCCTTTTCAACCCCGGCCGCGACGACTACCTTGTGGTCGACCCGCCCTTCGACCTGGTGGCGGTCTGCACACGCTGCCCGCAGTTGCTCAAGGTGGTCGAAAAGTTGTACCCCGAGCGCCTGCGTGCGCGGCTCGACGCACCGCCTGAGTTGACGCCGTTGGTGATTCCCAGTGGCTTGCCCAACGTGGCGGTGGGTCTGGTGTTCCAGTCTCGCGCGTTGAGCGTGCCCGAGATCGACGCCATGCCCTCGCAACACGATGCAGTGAGCGCCTTGCAGACCTCCGTAAAACGCGTGCCATTCAAGGCCTTGCCGATGCAGGCGGGCATCGGCCGGCTGGCGCACCACGAGCTGGCAGCGATCGCCAACATCCGCGACATGGCGGTGCGCCAGCGTTACCAGGTCGAACCGGCGCCAGGCTTGTTATTGCGCTTCCAGCGCTACACACGCTCGCCGGCCGAGCGCCATGACGGAGCGCCGTACACCGGTGCCGGCGTGCGTGAGCACCTGGGCCAGGCGATGTCAGACGAGCAAGGCAACTACCTCTTCCGCTTTCAGCATGCGGCCCAGGGCCGGCCGGCCGTGGAGCAACGGCCCGACCTGATCGTGCAGGTGCTGGGTATGGGCCTGCGGGTGCGCTTCGAGAGCGCGCCCTATGACAACGTGGCCAACCTGCGCCGCATTGACCTGTGTGTGCCGGCGACGCGCGCCCAGGCGAGCCGAGCGGCCTTGCCCGAGTTGGCCTGCAGCGACAACCAATTGGAGACCCAAACGGATGACCAAAGGAATGACCAAAGGAATGACCAAAGAAAAAGGGCTGCCGAAGCAGCCCTTTCGCGGAAGGCCAATGTGGCCCACAGCGGCCTGGACTTACATGTCCATGCCCATGCCGCCCATGCCACCCATACCGCCCATGCCACCGCCGCCGGCAGGTGCGTCGTCCTTGGGGGACTCGGCAACCATGGCTTCGGTCGTCAGCATCAGTGACGAGACCGATGCTGCGTTTTGCAGTGCGGTGCGGGTCACTTTGGTCGGGTCCAGGATGCCCATTTCGATCATGTCGCCATAGGTGTCGTTGGCAGCGTTGAAGCCGTAGTTGCCCTTGCCACCCAGGATGGCATTGACCACCACGCTCGGCTCGCCGCCGGCGTTGTACACAATCTCGCGCAACGGAGCTTCGACGGCCTTCAACACCAGCTTGATGCCAGCGTCTTGATCGGGGTTGTCACCCTTGATCACGCCAGCAGCCTGGCGGGCGCGCAGCAGCGCCACGCCACCACCGGCCACGATGCCTTCTTCCACGGCAGCGCGGGTTGCGTGCAGTGCGTCTTCAACGCGGGCCTTCTTTTCCTTCATCTCGACTTCGGTGGCAGCACCTACCTTGATGACGGCCACACCGCCAGCCAGCTTGGCCACGCGCTCTTGGAGCTTTTCGCGGTCGTAGTCGGAGGTGGCTTCTTCGATCTGCACACGCACCTGCTTGACGCGCGATTCGATGTCAGCAGCAGCGCCAGCGCCGTCGATGATGATGGTGTTTTCTTTGCCCACTTCAACGCGCTTGGCTTGGCCCAGATCGGCCAGCGTGACCTTCTCCAGCGTCAGGCCGACTTCTTCGGCGATGACCTTGCCGCCCGTCAGGATGGCGATGTCCTCGAGCATGGCCTTGCGGCGGTCGCCAAAGCCCGGCGCCTTGACAGCCA
>JBBRFR010000055.1:0-14683 GCA_038241485.1 Burkholderiales bacterium | reverse complement strand
GAGCTTCAAGCCCGAGTACGACGCCATTCGGTGGGAACACGGTAAGCATGCCGACGCCTTGTTCGCCGCCTGGTGCGAAGGCCGCACCGGTTACCCCTTGGTTGACGCCGCGATGGCGCAGATCAACCAGAGCGGCTACATGCACAACCGCCTGCGCATGGTGGTGGCGAGTTTTCTCGTCAAAGACCTCGGCATCGACTGGCGCTGGGGTGAGCGCTACTTCGCAGAGAAGCTCAACGACTACGACCTGGCCGCCAACAACGGCGGCTGGCAATGGGCGGCCTCGACCGGCTGCGATGCGCAGCCCTACTTCCGCATCTTCAATCCGGTGAGCCAGAGCGAAAAGTTCGACCCAGCGGGCAAGTTCATTCGGCGTTACGTGCCGCAGCTGGCCCAGCTGTCAGACAAGGCGATCCACGCGCCCTGGCTGGCGCGGCCGATCGAGCTGGTGGAAGCGGGTGTGCGGTTAGGCAGCAACTACCCCGGGCCGATCGTCCAGCATGACGAAGCGCGGGAGAAAACCCTCCAGCGCTACGCGGTGGTCAAGCGAACAAAGTGAAGCGCCAAATCAAGCGGCGCCCGCCGAGCCGGCTTTGCCGGGCAGCCAGGCGGAGCCCCTCGGGGGCCAAGCCCGGACATGAACAGTCCAGTGGACTGTTCGTGCCTGGCGAGGGGTTGGGCCGCTGGCCCAACGCGGCCTGCAAGGCGGCAGCGAGAGCGACTGAGGGGCTAAAACAGCTCCACGTCGCCGATCTTCGATTCATCTTCGAGGTCGCCACGGGCCACCAGCTCAGCGTGGCTCTGCACCTGGTTGCGCCCATGCCCCTTGGCGAAGTACACCGCCTTGTCGGCCCGCTCAAACGCGCCACTCGGCGTGTCGCCGGGCAAGACCTCGGTGAAACCAATGCTGATGGTGATCTGACCCACCTGCGGAAAGGGGTAGCTGGCGGTGTTGCTGCGCATGCGCTCCAGCGCCAGCGCCGCGTCTTGCTCGTTGGCGCAGCGCATCAGCACCACAAACTCTTCACCACCAAAACGGTACAGGCGGTCGTGAAAGCGAAAGCTGCTGCGCATCAGGCGCGACAACAGCAGCAGCACCTCGTCACCGATCAAGTGGCCGTAGTTGTCGTTGACCGACTTGAAGTGGTCGATGTCGATCAGGCCCAACCAATGGCGGTGGCCACTCTCCACATGGCGGCGGCCATCGGCGGTGAGCGGTGACACGCCGGTGGGCTGGCTGGTGGCCTTGAGAAAACTCTCGTCGAAGGTCTTGCGGTTGAGCAGGCCGGTGAGGGTGTCGCGCTCGCTGTAGTCGAGCAGAGCCTCGAAGTTGCGGTAGATGCGCAGGATGCTGCCCACCATGCGCCGCGATTCGTCGGAGAGCGGCTGGATCGTCTCGATCTCCATCACCCCGACCACCTCGCGGTCGGTGCTCACCGGAAACAGGCTCACGCTGTGGCGCCCGGGCACGGTGACCACCGTGGCCTGGCCCGTCATCGCCTGCATGCGCTCCGGGAAAAGGTCGAGTGGCGGCAGGCTTTCCACGTCGGCCCAGGCCGGGTCGGCCGTGGCCGCGGCGTCGTGTTCGCCCAGGCGCGCCCGGGTGATCCAGCGTTCGTTGCCGGCCTCACCCACCGAGCGGTAGATCGTGACCGTGCGCGGGCGCAGCATGTCACGCAGGGCCCCCACCAACGTCACGTCAAGGATGTCTCGGTCTCGAAAGCCGGTGAGCTCTGCGAGATGGTCAACCAGTTCAGACATGATGGTGAAGGGTCCGGCCGGGCAAGCTGGGCTCGCCCTACACCGCCACCGGCGCCGTGGTGTAGCGGCTGATCAGCGCCAGCAGGTCTTCTTCCGAGTAAGGCTTGCCAAGGTAGTGGTCGACGCCCAGCTCAGCGGCGTAGTCACGGTGCTTTTGCGCGATGCGCGAGGTGATCATGATGACCGGCAAGGCGCGCAGGCGTGCGTCAGCGCGGATGTTGCGCACCAGGTCAAAGCCGTCCATGCGGGGCATCTCGATGTCGCTCAGCACCACCTGCGGCAGGTCTTCGGCCAGGCGTTCCAGCGCTTCGATGCCGTCCTTGGCCAGGATGACGCGGTAGCCTTCGCGCACCAACAGACGCTGCGTGACGCGGCGCACCGTGAGCGAATCGTCGACCACCAGCACCAGCGGTGCGGCGCGCGCAGCGGCCTCTTCGGCCGTGGGGGTGACGGTTTGCAACACACCCGAACGAAGCGCCGCCACCGTGGCGGCACGCGCACTTTCACCGTACAGCGTGGCCAGGGCCACCGGGTTGTAGATCAGCGCCACAGCACCCGACGCCAGCAGCGTCATACCGGCCAGGCCGGGCAGGCGCGACAGTTGCGGCCCGAGGTTCTTGACCACCACTTCTTGCGTGCCCAGCACTTCGTCAACGTGCAGCGCAATGCGCTGCTGCGCGCTGCGCACCACGATGATCGGGCGGGTACGGACGACCGCTTCCTGGCTGCGCGGGCCTTCTTGCAACAACGCGCCGAACCAGAAGAACAGCAACGAGCGCTCGCCCAGCGGGTAGCTGCCGGTGGCGTAGGCTTCGTCGAGCTCCTTGCCGCTGGCGCGGCGCACGATCTCGATCAGCGTGGCCGGCAAGGCCACCACGGTCGCACCGCAACGCACCATCACCACCTGCGTCACTGCAGTGGTCAACGGCAAGACCAGCTTGAAGCTCGTGCCCTGGCCGGCCGCCGTGGCGGTTTCGATGCGGCCGCCCATGGCGTTCACTTCGGAACGCACCACGTCCATGCCCACGCCGCGGCCCGAGAGTTCGGTCACGGTGTCGGCAGTGGAGAAGCCCGGGGTGAAGATCAGGTTGGAGAGGTCGCCGGCGCTGTGCTGCTCGCTCGCCTGGATGAGGCCCATGGCCACGCCCTTGTCGCGGATGCGCTGCAGGTTGAGGCCGGCGCCGTCGTCGCGGAACTCCACGCCGACTTCGTTGCCCTCTTGGTGCAGGGCGACAACGATGCTGCCGGTGGCGTCTTTGCCACCAGAGGTGCGAACTTCGGGCGACTCGATGCCGTGCGTGACGCAATTGCGCAGCAAGTGCTCGAAGGCGGGCGTCATGCGATCCAGCACGCCGCGGTCAATTTCAATCGAGCCGCCAACGATGTCAAGACGAACCTGCTTGCCGGTTTCCTTGGCCGCCTGGCGCACCACGCGGTAGAGGCGGTCAGCCGTGCTCTCGAATTCGACCATGCGGGTACGCAGCAGGTCGTCTTGCAGGTCTCGTGTGAGGCGGGCCTGGGCGGCGAGTTCGTCTTCGGTCGTTTCCAGCGTGCGGGTCAGCGTGCGCTGCACCGTGGCCACGTCGTTCACCGACTCGGCCATCATGCGGGTGAGTTCCTGGAAGCGCGTGAAACGATCCGACTCCAGCGGGTCGAACGCCTCATGCGCCTGTTTGGCGGCTTCCTGGCGCGAGATCATTTGCGTCTCAGCCTGGAACTCGATGTCGCGCAGCTGGACACGCAAACGCTCCAGGTTGTCGGTCAGGTCGCCGAGCGAGCCGCGCATGTTGCCGACTTCGGACTCGATCCGCGAGCGTGTGATGCTCACCTCACCGGCCTGGTTGACCAGGCGCTCCAGCAGGGGGCCACGCACACGCACCGCGGCGTTGGAGGCACCGACGTTGCGGTCGGCTGCGGTTTGTGCGGGTGCGTCGCCGTCGGTGGCGGCGAAGCGCGACCAATCGACATCACGCGACGGTGCAGCAGCGGCCACCGGAGCCTGTGCTGCTCGCACCGGCTCTTGCGTCGGCACCACGGGCTCGCTCACCTGGACCGGTGGCAGGATCACCGCCACGGGGGGCAACACTGGAGCCACCACCGGCATCGCTGGGGGGGTCACCACCACAGGCTCGGCCTCGGACAGCGCCGCATGCACGGAATCTTCGGCCTCGGCATAAGCCTGGGCGTCACGCGAGCGCAGCGCCTCGAAGGTTGCCGAGAGAGCGTCGGAGCGAGACTGCAGCGCTTCCACGTCGGCCGCGCTGGCGGAAGGCTGGGCCAACAGGTGTTCGATCAGCGTTTCAAGCCGGTGCGCCATTTCGCCCAAGCGCATGGCACCCGCCAAACGGGCGCCGCCCTTGAGCGTGTGCAGGGTGCGCATGCAAGACGCCGCAGGGCCGTTGTCGGTAGGGCGACGGGCCCATTCACGCAGCTTGGAGTCGAGTTGCGGCAGCAGTTCTTCTGCCTCTTCTTCAAAGATCGGGAACAGCTCGGCGTCGACCGCGTCAACGGAGTCAATGTCGTCTTCACCGTCGAGGGCATCGGCACGCACCGGTGAGGCACGCGCGGTCTCTACGGGCAGCGGCGCAAAGGTCTTGAACTCGGCATGGCCGAGTGAGCCGACATTGGTATCCAGCCCGCCGAACGAGCTGTCGACGTGCGCCGCCAAGGCTTCGGAGTTGGCGATCAAGGGTGCCGGGCGCGAGGAACTTGCCAAGGGCTCGGGCGGCGGCGGCTCGACGAACTCGGGCTCTTCGAGCATCACCAGCGGTAGCGGTTCTTCGGGTTCGGGCGCTTCGGCCGCGTTGGCGGCCTCGAGCCGGCGGGCCGAGCTGATTTCATGCTCGGCCAGGCGTTGCAGCAACTCGGGCGACACAGGCTTCAAGAAGCCAGCCGCGAACTGATGCAACAGACGGCGAATCTCTTCGGCCGCATCGACGAACAGACGGGCTTCTTCTGGCGTGCCGTGGCCGATGGTGTGCGAGCGCATCAGCGCGTGCTCGACCAGGCGCGACAGGTGAGACAGGTCGCTGAAGCCGACAGTGGCGGAGCTGCCGGCCAACGAGTGGGCCAGCGCGACCGGCACCTCACCCACCGGGCGGTACAGCTCCATGCCCCACTCGGCCACGTCGGTGGTCAGGCGGCGCGAGATCTCGTCAGCTTCGTTCAGGTAGATGTTGAACAGCGGAATGCTGATGCGCAGGTCGCCCACGATCTTGACCTGATCGTCGTCGGACGGCGCTGCAGCAGCATCAACAGACTCGGGCGCGGCATCAGGCTCGACCGAGGCTTCGGCACCAACGGGCGCTTCAACCGCAAACAGCTTGTCGTCGAGATCGAGTTCGATCAGTTCGACAGATTCGGCCGTAGGCAACAGTTCGACAGGCGCGTGCACCTCGATCACCGTGGGCTGCTCAAACGCCTGCAGCAGCTCCTCGGTCTGCAGGTCAATGCTTGGCGTGGGGGTCGCGGCCGCGGGGGCCGCGAGCGGTTTTGGGTCGTCGAACGAACCCAGGTCGAGGTCAAACGACAGTTCGGGCAGCGGCTCGGCGGCCGGGGCCACCGGTGCCGGAGCAGGTGCGGCAGGAGGAGGCAGAACGAGGTCTAGCGCGCTTGGCAGGTCAACCGGGAACGACAAAGACATCATCGGCAGATCGGCGCCCGGCGAGGGCACGACGGCCTGGGCCGGCTCGCCGCGCGCAAGGGCGCCGGCTGCGGCTTGCACCGGGGCCGCGTTGAAGGCGCCGGGCTGCTGGGTCGCGATGGCTTCGACCCAGTCGCTGAAGTAGCTCAAGGCGTTGTTGGAGAAACCCAGCAAAGACGGGTCGGCGGCCTTTTGTTCGGCCAACCAGCTGTTGTAGACCTGTTCGCAAATCCAGCCGGCATCGCCGAATTCCTTCAGCCCGACCATGCGCGAGCTGCCCTTGAGGGTGTGGAAGGCGCGGCGCACCGTGGTGAGCTGCTCCAGGTTGGCCGGCGAGTTGGCCAGTAGCGCCAGGGCACCCTGGGCTGTTTCGATCACTTCACGAGCTTCCTCCAGGAAGATCTCGCGCATTTCGGGGTCGTCACCGAGGTCGGTCGCCTGGCTCGTGGGCGTGGGAGACAAAGGGGGGGGAGGCGGTGGCGCCTTGGCGACCACAGGCTCCGGCTCCAGACCTACTGGCTCACTCGCGGTGTGAACAAAATCGGCCAAGGCCTCAGACAACTGCTCGCGTGCGGCGGTCACTTCGGCCGGCCCGCTGGCGTGTTCGATAGCGCTTTGTGCCAGGGCCACGGCGGCCTGCAATTCAGGCTGTGCGGCGGCTTCGGCCTCGTGCGACAGGTGCTCGAGATCACGCGAGACCTCATCGAGCGGCACACGGTCGCTCACGGCGGCAAAGGCCAGCGACTGCGCTTGTTCGATCAGGCGCGCCTCAATGGCCGGCACCACGAGGTTGGAGGCATTGCGTGCGGCAGCACTGCGGCCCATCAGGGGGCTGAGCGTGCCAGCCTGCGGGTCGTAGACAAACAACGACTTGGCCACTTGAGGCTGCACGCTGAGCATGTCGATCAGGAAGCCAAGCGCACCGAGGTTGCTGGCCAGGCGATCGAAAGTGCCCGATTGCACGACCAGTTGCGGGTCGACTTCGGTGTGGAGCAGACCGTCGACGTCGTCGCGCATGCGCAGCACGGCGTGGGCTGCCTCGTCCATGCCGAGCACCGACAACACACCGCGCATCGAAGCCAACAAACCCGGCACCGGTGCCAGGGCTTCGCGTTGAGCGGGGTTGCGGAAGAATTGGTCGATGTGCTTTTCGGCTTCAGACAAAGAAGCGCGCAGTTCTTGCACCACGCTGCCCATGGTCTGGCGATCGGAAACGCGGCGGTACAGCTCCTCCATCCACGCTTCGAGCGGGTCGGGGGTGTTGCCGGCACGCACCGAGGCAATGCGGTTGGCCAGGCGTTTGACGCGCTGGCCTTCTTCAGGGTGATCAAAGTCGCCGTCTTCCAGCGAGGCTTCGAGGTACAGCACGCTGGTGGCCACTTCCATGGCCAGCGGAGGCTGCGGTGCCACGCCGGACTGCTGGGTCTGTGCCACGGCTTGCGCCAGCTCGTCGGCCAGCAGATCGCCATTGGGATACAGGCGTTTGAGCGAATCACCGACCAGCGAGAACTGCTCGGACAGACCACCCATGCGGTGCATTTCGCCGCCGGCAATGGCCGACCAGGAGTCTTTGGCGCTGGCCACGCGCTTGCGGGCTTGGGCGATCAACGCCGGGTCGAAACGCCCCAGGCGGTTGATTTCGTAGTCGGCAGGCGCGTGTTGGGCCAAACCATAGGCTTGACGCACGGTGGCCAGACGTGGCGCCTTGCGGCCATCGCCCGGCGAGGCGCTTTGAGCGCAGAAGAACAACAGGTCTTGCGCCAGACGTTCGGAGACATCGGTCTCGCCACGCGCGAAGACGCGAAACTGCGCCAACAAGCGTGACGCCACCCGCTTGCTGAACAGGTCGGGTTTCAGGAACCCATGCGCCTGGCTTTCAAAGAAAGCCGCGGCCAACTGCCACAAGGTCGCAGCTGGCATGCTGGGCGCACCTGCGCCAAGGCTCGCGCAGATGTCGCTCATCGACAGTGCAGCCTGAGAATTCTGGCCACGCATCACCAACAGCAGTTGCTTCTCGAGCGCGGCGTGGGCCGCTTCGTCCACCGCATGCGGCGTGATGCCTTTTTCGGCCGCCAGCTCAAGCCAGCGCCAGTCGTGGGCCCAGAGGTCAGCCGGGTGAATGCGGTCGGCGCCTGCCAAAGCCTGCACGGCCTGGTACCGCGGGAACAACGCCAACGGTGACACCGGCTTGCCCGACAGCATGCGCTGCAGGAAGTCGAGCAGGGCAAATGACGCGAGCTCGATGGTGTCGACATCGACCACCGTCAGCTTGGTGGGTTTGGCGACAAAACGTTGAACCGCGGCTTCGCTGGCGCGCAGCACCACGGCCACGGCGGGCAAGCCCACCAGCTCCAGGGCACCCACCCCTTGGTGGATCTGCTGTCGGGCGGTGCGCAACACGGCCGGGTCGACAGCGTCGACATCGGAGCCACTCACCGAGTCGCTTTCTTTCACGAAGCGGCGCAAGGCCTTGTGGGCATTGTCGAGAGAGCGGCGCAGCTCCTCGTGCACCCATGCCAACGCACTGAGGTCGTCGCTCATCTCGCTCATGGTGTCGCTCATCGCGGGGCTGTCCATCCGATGCCTTGTGTCGAGTCAGGGGCTGTGGCCGGGGGCCGCAGGCGCTGTGATCAGCCGATCTTGAACCGGGCCACCGACTGCTTCAATTCTTCAGCAGTACGGGACAGTTCGCGCACCATCTGTGCGGTAGAGCGCGTACCTTCACCAGTTTGCTCCGTCACCGCAAAAATGTGCTGAATGTTGGCAGCCACCACGTTGGCAGATTCGGCTTCTCGCAGTGCCTGGTTGGAAATCTGTCCGATCAGGTCAGCAAGCTGGCGTGACACACGGTCGATGTCGCCGAGTGCGTTACCTGCCGCGTCAGACAGCCGGGTTCCTTCCACCACACCCTGCGTGGATCGTTCCATGGCGCCCACCGCGTCTTGGGTGTCGGTCTGAATGGTCTTCACCAGGGCTGCAATCTGGCGGGTTGCATCGCCGGAGCGTTCAGCCAGTCGCTGCACTTCTTCCGCAACCACCGAAAAGCCCCGGCCGGCTTCACCGGCGGACGCTGCTTGAATGGCGGCGTTCAGGGCCAGCACGTTCGTCTGCTCGGTAATGTCTGAAATCAGTTCGGTGATTTCACCAATCTCCTGCGACGACTCGCCGAGTCGCTTGATCCGCTTGGAGGTTTCCTGAATCTGGTCCCGACTCGAGTTCATACCGCCGATGGTGTTTTGCACCGCGGTCAAACCGGATTCAGCGGCTTTCAGTGATTGACGCGCCACCTGGGCGGTTTGCTGGGCTTGTGCCGACACTTCGTTGATTCGGCCTGCCATCTGCAGCACCGACTCGCCGGTTTCGCGAATCTCGCGCAGCTGTTCGTCGGAGGCAGCCAGCAGCTCGGTCGACGTGGCTTCCACCTGCTGCGTCGTCTCCGTCACCCGGCCTACCGTGCCTTGCACCTGCGACACCAGGGTACGCAGCTCTTCCACCGTGTAGTTCACCGAGTCAGCGATGGCGCCCGTGATGTCTTCCGTCACCGTGGCTTGTTGCGTCAAATCGCCTTCAGCCACCGTTTGCAGCTCGTTCATCAATCGCAAAATGGCGGCCTGGTTGGCGTCGTTAACGCGTTTGGCTTCTTGCTCCTGGCGTTCGGCTTCCAGCTGCTGGGCCTTGGCGAGCGAGGCCCGCTGCGCCTGGTCGTTCACGTACAGCTTCAGCAGGCCGGCACCACCGGCGGCCAGCATCGCGGCAAACAGCACCAACACCGCCAGGGCAACGCGACTGAAACCAGTTTCAGCACCGAGGCGTTCCTGCACGGTTTCCAGGCCTTTTCGCAGCGGCTCGCTGTCGGCAATGATCGACGCCTGCGCTTCACGTGCGGAGACCAGACCTTGCAGGTTGCCCAGAATCGAGCCGGCTTCGGTGCGTGTTTCTTCGTACTGCTTGAGCAGGGCTTGCAAACGCTCTTTGGTCTGCGGATCTTTGGTACCCGGAAGGCGCAACTCGGCATTGCCGTTGAGCAGGCCATCGGCAATTTCGCGGAAGGAGTTCAAGTCCTTGCCGAGCAAGAACACGGCCTCGGGGCTCACGCCCTCCATGGTCAGGAACTCGTTGGCCGACTTGCCGATGCGCTGGGTCAACATCACCAATTGGCCCACCGCAGACAGCTCGGCCGACGAGGCCTCTTGTTGGAGCTTGAGCGAGGACACCGTTTCAGCAATTTCCAACAGGTCTGACGACTGGCGGTTGATGGTGCGAAGCGCCTTGCCCACCTGCGTCAGGATCTTTTCCTGGCCCATCACGACGTTGGCGTTCTTTTCAGCGCGGTCGACCAGCGGAACCATCGGCGTGAGCGACTCCTGCACCGCGGCCGGTGCGGCGTCGAGTTCGCCTTCGCCCTTGGCCAGGCCGCGCACGCTCTTGGCGAGCACTTCGGTACTTTCCTTCACCTCTGGGAACGCGGCCGCGCTACCGATCAGCGCCTGCGACACCGACTTTGCAAGACGCTGTGACTGCATCAGTGCCTGGCCGGAAGCAGCCACCTGGGCCGAGCCCTTGGCCGCCGCGTTCAACGAGTAAATGGTCATGCCGACCAGGCCCGCCAGACCCACACCGACCAGGGCCAGCAGGATGCGCTGCTGTACGGCGACGGGGGCGTTGCCGATCACCGGCAAGCCGGTGGAACCCGGTGCTTCGTCGGGCCCGGACACAGGCAACCGGGTTTCGGCGAAGTCAGCGATCTCCGAAGGCGCTGCCTCGGTGATGATGGACGAATCCATGTGCGCCGTTCGCGCCATCGGGTCTCCCAGTGCCGCCGAGCCTGCCGATCGATCGCGCAGGGGTCGGCCCAAGGCAACCACATCGTCCAGGGGAATCACCGGGTTGTCGGGATCCAACGCGTTCGAGTCGCGACCTTTTCCGATGCTTTTGATTTTGTCCAGGAAGCTCATATGTGCCTCGTTCCGTCGTGTCTCAATGTGACTGTCAGAAAGCCTTGCGCCCAAACGCGCATCAGCCCGCGATCTTCAGAAATGCAGACTCGTTGGCCAGCGCGGCGAGATTGAGCTCGCGCCACAGCCGGTTGTTCTCGTCCCGGTAGTGCGTGCCGACAAACGGCGGCTTCGCCTCGCCGTCATCGGCTTGAGGCTTCAGCTGCTCCAGGTTTCGCAAACCCGAGAGCCGATCCACCATCACGGCGCAGTTGATGTTCAGGTCGGTGTTGAAGGCCACGAACCAAGACTGGTCGCGGCCCTGCTCCTGGCTGCGAATACCCAGAAAGCCGGCCAGGTCAACCACGCCGTGCAGACGGCCGCGCAGGTTGGCCACGCCCATGAACCAGCGGCTCGTGTAAGGCACCGGCATCGCAGGCACGAACGGGAAAATTTCGCCAGCTTCCTGCAAGGGGAACAGGAAGCCATGGCCTCCACACTCCACGGCCAGCCAGGATTTGCCACGCTCTTGCGTTCGCGCCGCTTTGAGCTTTTCAGCCAGGCGGCTTTGCAGCTCGCGCAATGCTTCCTTATTGGCCATTCACACCTGCCCGCGAGACGTGGAGGGTTTGCATTCGCTGTGCCGATCTCTTGAATGAGCGGGGGTCAGTCGAAGGCCTTGATCTTGGCCACCAGCTCGTCGGCATCGACGGGCTTGACGATGTAGTCGCGTGCGCCTTGGCGCATACCCCAGACCTTGTCGGTTTCCTGGTTCTTGCTGGTGCACATGATCACCGGCACATCGACAAAACGCGGGTCACGGGTGATGGCGCGGGTGAGCTGAAAGCCGTTCTGGCCTGGCATCACCACGTCCATCAGGATCAGGTCGGGCTTGTCTTCACCCAGGCGCCGCATGGCGTCTTCGCCGCCTTCGGCGGTGCGCACCGAATAACCACGCTTGGTCAGCAGTTCAGACAGGAAGTGCAATTCGGTTTTCGAATCGTCAACCAACAGGATTTTTTTGATCGCCATGGCTCTTTACTCCAACTTGACCGGCGCAAACTCGCGGCCGGGCATTCAATTATTCAGATCGACGGTGCTGCTCAACTACCTGCAGCAACTGGTCTTTGGTAAACGGTTTGGTCAGATAGGCCTCGGAGCCCACCATGCGACCGCGCGCCTTGTCGAACAGGCCATCTTTGGAAGACAGCATGATCACGGGAACGCCTGAAAACTTGGGGTTGCGCTTGATGATGGCGCAGGTCTGATAACCATCGAGGCGCGGCATCAGGATGTCGCAGAAGATCAGATCAGGCGCGTGGTCGTTGACCTTGGACAAGGCGTCAAAACCGTCTTCGGCCAGCAGCACCTGGTAGCCACCTTGCTTCAGGAAAATCTCTGCGCTGCGGCGGATCGTGTTGCTGTCATCGATGACCAGCACCTTGATGCCTGCAAGGGCTACATTGCTCACCGGGTTGTCTCCTCAACGACTGCGGGTCGGTTCAATTCGATCATCCCAACGGGGGTTCAAGATCAGATCTGCACCATCTCAAAGTCTTCCTTGCGGGCGCCGCATTCTGGACAGGTCCAGTTCATCGGCACAGCTTCCCAAGGGGTTCCGGGTGCAATTGCGTGGTCAGGGTCGCCGGCGGCCTCGTCATAGATCCAACCGCAAATCAGACACATCCATGTACGTACCGCGCTGGCGTCTTTGCTCACGTTATTCTTTATCGCTTCACTACAATGAGAAAAGATTGTAGCCACGCAAAATCCCAAAAACGCGTTAGTTTGTGGGCACATACGCCACATTCCTCACATTTTTCTAGAAGTGCTGGCAAACCCGGCAACTTCTAACGGACGCCCCCATGACTACCGACGTGCTCCCCACAGAAACCGCCACTGCTGTCCCCCAAGACGCCCCTGCCCCGGCCTGCGTGATGACTTTCAACGCCAGCGACCCGAGCGGCGCCGGTGGCTTGGCCGGTGACGTGGTGACCATCGCCGCCATGGGCGCCCACGCCTTGCCGGTGGTCACCGCTGTGGTGCTGCGAGACACCGCCGAGGTGTTCGACCACAGCGCCATCGACGCCGACGTGGTGGTCGAGCAGGCCCGCAGCATCCTGGAAGACGTGACCATCGCCGCCTGGAAGGTGGGCTTCCTGGGCTCGGCCGAGGGTGTGGCAGCCGTGGCCGAGGTGTTGTCTGACTACCCCGACGTGCCCCTGGTCGCGTACATGCCCAACCTGTCGTGGGTCGAAGAAGATGACCAGCAGGCCTACCTCGACTCCTTCCGCGAGCTGGTGCTGCCGCAGACCGAAGTGCTGGTGGGCAGCCACCAGACGCTCACCAACTTCTTACTGCCCGACTGGAGCAGCGACCGCCCGGCCTCTCCGCGCGAGCTGGCCGTGGCCGCCTCGCAGCACGGCACGCGCTTCGTGTTGGTGACGAGTGTGCCGCTGCCCGACCAGTTCCTTGACAACGTGCTGGCCTCGCCCGAAGGCGCGATCACCGGCGAGAAGTTCGAGCGCTTCGAGGTGAGCTTCGTGGGCGCGGGCGACACCTTGTCGGCTGCGCTGGCCGCCTTGCTGGCGGCTGGCAGCGAGCTGCACACCGCGGTGGGCGAATCGCTGGCTTTCCTAGACCAGGCGCTCGACGCGGGCTTTCGCCCGGGCATGGGCAACGTGATCCCGGATCGTTTTTTCTGGGCCTTGCCGCCCGGCGAAGAAGGCGAAGAAGGGCCGGACGCCGCTGGCGACGACGTGCCCAAGGACCCCCGCCATGTCCACTAACGCAGCGCTGTTCGATCGCGCCCAGCGCGTTATCCCGGGCGGCGTGAACTCGCCGGTGCGCGCCTTCAAGGCGGTGGGCGGCACGCCCCGCTTTATTGCCCGCGCCCAAGGCCCTTACATCTTCGACGCCGAAGGCACCCGCTACATCGACTACATCGGCTCCTGGGGCCCGATGATCCTGGGCCACGGCCACCCGGCTGTGCTAGAGGCGGTGCAACAGGCGGCGCTCGAAGGTTTTTCTTTCGGTGCGCCCACTGAGCGGGAGATCGAGCTGGCCGAGGAGATCTTGAAGCTCGTACCCAGCATGGACCAGGTGCGCCTGGTCAGCTCGGGCACCGAAGCGGCGATGAGCGCCATCCGCTTGGCGCGGGGCGCCACCGGGCGCAACAAGATCATCAAATTCGAGGGCTGCTACCACGGACACGCCGACGCGCTGCTGGTCAAGGCCGGCTCGGGCCTGGCGACCTTTGGCAACCCCACCAGCGCCGGTGTGCCGGCCGAGGTGGTGCAGCACACCTTGGTGCTCGAATACAACCACCTGGCCCAGCTCGAAGATGCCTTCAAGCTGCACGGCGCGGAGCTCGCCTGCGTGATGATCGAGCCGATCGCCGGCAACATGAATTTTGTGCGCGCCAGCGTGCCCTTCATGAAGCGCCTGCGGGAGCTGTGCAGCCAGCACGGCGCGTTGTTGGTGTTTGACGAGGTGATGACGGGTTTCCGTGTCGCCCTCGGCGGCGCGCAAAGCCTGTACGCTCAGGCCATTCCCGGCTTTGAGCCCGACATGAGCGTGTTCGGCAAGGTGATTGGTGGCGGTATGCCGCTGGCCGCGTTTGGTGCCAAACGCGCGGTGATGGCGCAACTGGCGCCACTGGGCCCGGTCTACCAGGCGGGCACCTTGTCGGGCAACCCGGTGGCCACGGCCTGCGGGTTGGCCACACTCAAGCAGATCCAGAAACCGGGCTTCTTCGAGGCCTTGTCGGCCAGCACACGCCAGCTGACGCACGGCCTCTCGGCCGCGGCCAGCGAAGCCGGTGTGCCCTTCGTGGGTGATTGCGAAGGTGGCATGTTCGGCTTCTTTTTCACCGACGCGCTGCCGCAGAACTACGTCACCGTGATGGCCACCGACAAGGAGCGCTTCAACCGCTTCTTCCACGGCATGCTCGACCGCGGGGTGTACCTCGCACCGGCGCTGTACGAGGCCGGCTTCGTCAGCGCGGCGCACAGCGGCGACGACATCGCCGCCACCCTGGCCGCTGCGCGGCAAGCGTTTCGCGCGCTCTGACGCTCTGCCCGGTTCAGGCGGGGGACGAGCGCAGGCCGTAGGCCTTGCCGTCGACGAACAGGTATTCGACCCGCAGGATGGCCTCGCCCTTCTCGCCCGCGAAGGTGTAGCCCACCACCGACAGCGGCGTGCCCGGCTTGATCTCGGCCACCTGCCAGGCCTGCAGCCGGGTGAGTGGCGCCAACTCCAGCTCCCAACGCTTGTCGGCGCGTGTGGGCAACTGGGTCTTGGCCAGGATCGCCCGCCCGTCGATGCCCGCACTTTGGGTCGGCAC
>JBBRFR010000054.1:0-14704 GCA_038241485.1 Burkholderiales bacterium | reverse complement strand
GGGCGCGCCCATCTTGGCGACCAAGGCGTGTGCGGCGGTGATATCGGAGAAGGTCTCATAGGCCGCCGTGGGGATGGCGTGGCGCTTCATGAAGTCTTTGGCGAAGGCCTTGGAGCTTTCGAGCTGCGCAGCAGCCTGGGTGGGGCCAAAGATGCGCAAGCCGCGCGCGCGAAACTCGTCGACCACACCGGCCGCCAGCGGCGCTTCGGGGCCCACCACGGTGAGCGCAATCTTCTCGGCCTGGGCAAAGTCGGCCAAGGCCTTGACGTCGGTGATGGCCACATTCTTCAGATGCGGGCTCAACTCGGTGCCGCCGTTGCCGGGCGCCACGTACACGGTCTGCAGCTTGGGCGATTGGGCCAGCTTCCAGGCAATGGCGTGTTCACGGCCGCCGGAGCCGATCACCAGGACTTTCATGACAGCACCCCGCTCGCCGAGTACGTCGAGCGACCCTCCAGGAGGGTCGGGCCTTGCTCGGGGCGGCCCAGCGCGGCGGCCCTCATTCGTTGATCACCGCGTTGTGGAAGACCTCTTGCGCGTCGTCCAGGTCTTCGAGCACATCCAGCAGCTTTTGCATGCGTTGCGCGTCTTCACCACTCAGCTCGATGGTGTTTTCAGCGCGCATGGTCACCTCGGCCATCTCGGGCTTGAGGCCTGCGGCTTCGAGCGCCGCTTTCACCGACTCAAAGTCGGGCGGGGTTGACAGCACTTCAAGCGACCCGTCGTCATGCGTCACCACGTCGTCAGCGCCGGCTTCGAGCGCCACTTCCATCACCTTGTCTTCGTTGGTGCCCGGGGCAAACAGCATCTGGCCCACATGCTTGAACTGGAAGGCCACCGAGCCTTCGGTGCCCAGGTTGCCGCCGTGCTTGCTAAAGGCATGCCGCACCTCGGCCACGGTGCGCACCTTGTTGTCGGTCATGCAGTCGATGATGACGGCGGCCCCGCCGATGCCGTAGCCCTCGTAGCGGATCTCTTCATAGTGCACACCCTCGAGGTTGCCGGTGGCCTTGTCGATGTTTTTCTTGATCGTGTCCGACGGCATGTTGGCCGCCTTGGCCTTTTCAACGGCCAATCGCAGCCGCGGGTTTTCTTTCACCTCACCGCCGCCCTGGCGGGCTGCGACCATGATTTCTCGGATGACGCGCGTCCAGACCTTGCCGCGCTTTTCGTCTTGGCGCCCTTTTCGGTGCTGGATGTTGGCCCACTTGGAATGTCCCGCCATGAAACGAAGCTCCGTCTGTTGTGTCGCGACGCCAAGGTGCACCGCGTATTCAATACACTGCGATTTTACGTGTCTGCCCAGGGAGCACCTTTCATGGCCGAGCCCATCCTCATCGCCAAGCATGACAAGACTGAGTGCTTTTTGCTCCCTGCCCTGGCCAACCGGCACGGGCTGATCACGGGCGCCACCGGCACCGGCAAGACCATCACGCTGCAAACGCTGGCGGAAAGCTTCAGCCAGCGCGGTGTGCCGGTTTTCATGGCCGACGTGAAAGGCGACCTCACCGGCATCAGCCAAGCCGGCAAGATCGGCGACAAGCTGGCCGCGGTGTTAAAAGAGCGTGGCATTGACGCCCCGCCCTCGGCGGCCTGCCCCGCCACACTGTGGGACGTGTTCGGCGAAAGCGGCCACCCGGTGCGCGCCACCGTCACCGACATGGGCCCGCTGCTGCTCGCTCGCATGCTGGCGCTCAACGAAACGCAGGCGGGCGTGCTGAGCCTGGTGTTCAAGATCGCCGACGACAACGGCATGCTGCTGCTCGACCTGAAAGACCTGCGCGCCATGCTGCAGCACGTGGGCGAAAACGCCAGCCAGTTCACCACCGAATACGGCAATGTGAGCGCCGCCAGCGTGGGCGCCATCCAGCGCGGGCTCTTGCAAATCGACGAACAAGGCGGCGACAAATTCTTCGGCGAGCCGATGCTCAACATCAGCGACTTCATGCAGACTGACAGCGCCGGGCATGGGGTCATCACCATCCTGGCGGCCGACAAGCTGATGCATTCGCCACGCCTGTACGCAACTTTTCTGCTGTGGATGCTGTCCGAGCTGTTCGAGCAGTTGCCCGAGGTGGGCGATCTCGACCAACCCAAACTGGTGTTTTTCTTCGACGAGGCCCACCTGCTGTTCAAAGAGGCGCCCACCGCCCTGGTCGAGCGCATCGAGCTGGTGGTGCGCCTGGTGCGCAGCAAGGGCGTGGGCGTCTACTTCGTGACGCAAAACCCGCTCGACATCCCCGACACGGTGCTGGCCCAGCTGGGCAACCGCGTGCAGCACGCGCTGCGCGCCTTCACCCCACGCGACCAGAAGGCGGTGAAGGCGGCGGCAAGCACCATGCGCGCCAACCCACCGCTGGACATCGAAACCGCCATCACCGAGCTGGCCGTGGGCGAGGCGCTGGTGAGCTTTCTTGACGCCAAGGGCCGCCCCTGCGTCACCGAGCGGGTGTTTGTGATCCCGCCGGGCAGCCAGATCGGCCCCATCACGCCCGAGCAGCGCAAGGCCTTGCTCGCCAGCTCGCTGGTCGCGGGCGTGTATGAAAAGACGGTCGACCGCGAATCGGCCAACGAGAAGATCAAGGGCCGCACCAACGTGAGCGCCGACCAGGCGCAGCAAGCCAAGACCCAAGCTGGCAAGACCCCAGCCACGCAAGAAAGCTCAGGCGGTGTGATGGGCAGCCTGAACGACATGCTCTTCGGCAGCACCGGCCCGCGCGGCGG
This sequence comes from Burkholderiales bacterium, assembly GCA_038241485.1. Taxonomy (GTDB): domain Bacteria; phylum Pseudomonadota; class Gammaproteobacteria; order Burkholderiales; family Burkholderiaceae_C; genus Rhizobacter. The sequence goes on along the minus strand of JBBRFR010000054.1, from coordinate 11,980 downwards.
CAAACACGACGGCTTGGCCCAAACCCTCGCCAAATCGGCCATGCGCACCATGGGCTCGACGGTGGGCCGCGAGATCATCCGCGGCGTGCTGGGCGGCATCTTCGGCGGTGGGAAAAAACGCTGAGCGTTGGGCCGCCCACCGCCCTTTAGGGCATCACGCTCATCTTGACCCCCGGAAGCGCCGTCACACGCGCCTGCTTGCCCAACCCAGTGATCACGCCCCCGCTGAAGAAACTCGCCGGGGTGTCGGGCTCAAGCGCCGCCACCACCAAGCTGGCCAGCGGCTGGGTCAGCGGCACGTAGTAGCTGCCCTCGGGCACGTCGAGCAAGACGGGCGTGGTCTTGATCTCTGGGCGCGCCCCGTCATAACTCTCCCCCTGTACCACCCCTTTGGCGAGCGCTTGCTCGACCCGCACACCCAGCAGGCGCAACCGGGCCACGGCGTCGGCCTGGTCGGCATCCAGCCAGTAGCCGCAGGGGCGCGTGCGCACCTTGAGTTCACGCAACACCAGGGCCGAGTCCCAGTTGACGGTGAGGGTCTTGTCAGCGCCGGTCTCGGCGTCGAGCATCTTCAGCGTGTACTCGGTGGCCGTGGGGCCGGCCTCCACCACCACCTGGCCTTTGCACGCCTGCGCGCTCATGTCGGCGTCAACGTACTGGCGCAGCTTGAGCAAATCGCCGCCGCGCTGGGCGGCGTTTTGCAGCACGCTGGTCATCGCAACCACTTGCGTGTGAACACGGCGCTTGAGGTGCGTGCGGCCGAGGCCCCCGCCGCGCGTTTCGATCACGAGGCTGACCGCGTTCTTCAGGCCTTGCACGTTGCGGCCGTTGTCGGCCAAGAGGCCACCCATCGAGAGCCGTTTGTCGGCCAGGTCGTTGGTCGTGCTGTGCATCCACTGCACGCTCAAACCATGCTGCTTGAAGCTGGCGAACAAGGGTTGCTTGAACCACTCTTCAGCCGCCTTGGTGAAAAACGGCGGCAGGTTGCCAGTGGTTGCGTACTGCAGGTGCGCATCGGCGCGTTGCACCGCACCAAACTTCTGCGCGTAAAGACCGCTGACCGCGTATTCGCCCGCCTCGGCCACCACCAGCGGTTGGTAGTCGCGCACCAGCTTGGCCAGGGCCTGGGCCTCCGGGGTCTTGAGCTGCAGGTGGTCGCGGTCGATGTCGACCCCGTTGGCGCTGTGGCGCTGGCCGGCCTGCGCACCATCTGGGTTGGCGCGTGGCAACACCACCACGTTGATGCGATCGAGCAGGCTTTGCAAACGGCCGCGCGTGAGCTCCTGCGCGAGCACGATCAAGGCTTCGCTGCTGGCGGGCTCGTCACCATGCTGCTGGCCCAGCAGCAGCACCAGGGGCCGGCCGCTGCGCTGCAGCGATGCGGGCGTGGCATCGGCATCACGTGAGAACAACAAGGCCTCGATCGGCACACCGCTCTGCGAAGTGCCCACGTGAAGCAGCCGCACCACCGTAGGCGCGTCGCGAACCAAGCCGCGCAGCACGGTCTGCAGTTCGGCATGGCTGGTGAAGTCGCTGCGGCCGGCCTGCAGGGCCGGCGTGCGGTAGTTCATCACGGGGTCGGGGAAGCGTGCCGCCACGGCGTCGCTCAAGGGCGGGGGGGGCGGTGGCAACGGGGCGACGACCATCGGCGATGGCGCGGCCGGTGTCGCGGCGGGCGGCGCCGCGGGTGGCATCGGCGTGCTGCAGGCCAGCAACCCGGCCACACTCAGGAACGCCGGGGCCCAACGCATCGCTGAACGAAAAGAGGCCTGAAGCATTCGTGTCTCCGCAACCGTGGGGCGTCGACTATAGCCACCGGGGCCTGTGTTTGGCGCCGCGCTAGGGTTGTTTCGCACCGCTGGCGGGCACTTTGTCGCAGCCTCGTGGCGACGGCCGGCGGGTCTGGGCACAGTGGCGCACAGCCCGGGCCCCACCTGAAGCCGCACATTAAACTGACCCACCGTCACCCGCCTCCAACATGTCGACCCCCACAGAACGCGCCTCCGACTTCTTGCGCCATGGGCTCATCGTGGTGGCCTTCAACATCGTCATTGGCTTGGGGCTGGCGCTGCGCAACGGCGACGCGCTCAACCAGATGATCTATTCGCAGGCCATTGGCTTGTGCATCTGGGCGTGTGTGGACTTCGGTCGCTTCGCCTTCAAGCGCGACCCCGCCAGCAACTGGCCCATGGGGTGGCGGCGCTGGGTGCTGCTGCTCGTCGCGATCCCGGTGGGCTACGTTGTCGGGGCGAGCATCGGCGACTTCTATTGCGGCTGTTCGCGGTGGGAACAGCTGGTGCAGACGCCACGCCTGTTCGCGGCCTATCTGTTCCTGGCGGTGGCCGCCAGCACCGGCATCAGCTACTTCTTCTACAGCAGTGGGCGCGCGCAAGCGCTCGAGCAACTGGTCGCCACCGCACAGCGCGACGCGGCCGAAAACCAGCTCAAGCTGCTGTCGTCGCAGCTTGAGCCGCACATGCTCTTCAACACGCTGGCCAACCTGCGCGTGCTGATCGGCATGGACCCGCAACGCGCTCAGATGATGCTCGACCACCTGGTCTCGTTCATGCGCTCCACGCTGAGCGCCTCGCGCAACATGCTGCACCCGCTGGCCGACGAGTTCGCGCGCATCAATGACTACCTGGCGCTGATGAAAATCCGCATGGGCGAACGTTTGCAAACCGAGGTCGCCTTTCCCCCCGAGCTGGGCGAGTTGGCCGTGCCCACCTTGCTGCTGCAACCACTGGTCGAAAACGCCATCAAGCACGGCCTGGAGCCGCATGTGGACGGCGGCCGCCTGCGGGTGGGCGCAAGCCGCGAGGGCAACGACCTGGTGCTCAGCGTGCGTGACACCGGCGCCGGCCTGTCGAGCGTGGCCAACGATGGCACTCATTTCGGCGTGAACCAGGTGCGCGAGCGCCTGTCCACGCTCTACGGCCCCTCTGCCACGCTCGTGCTCAGCACGCCGGACGACGCCGACGGCGGCACGCTGGCCACCGTTCGCATCCCCCTGAACCGAACCGTGTGAACATCGACACCCGCGCCATGAACACCACCGCCCTCATCGCCGAAGACGAACCCCTGCTGGCCGCACACCTCAAGGCCGAGCTGCTGCGCCTGTGGCCCACGCTCCACATCGTGGCCACCGTGGGCCATGGTGAGGCGGCGGTGCAGCAAACGCTGGCGCTGCGCCCGAGCATCCTTTTTCTTGACATCCGCATGCCGGGCCTGAGCGGCCTCGAAGCCGCGCACGCGCTGGCCGAAGACTGGCCCGAGGGTGTGCCCTTTCCGCTGGTGGTGTTTGTGACGGCGCACGACCAGTACGCGCTTGAAGCCTTTGACCGCGCCGCCGTCGACTACGTGCTCAAACCCATCTCACCCGATCGCCTGGCGCAGACCTGCACCCGCCTTCAGCTGGCGCTGCGCCAGCGCGAGCAAACCTCCCTGCCCGACGGCGCACTCGACGCCGCGCTGACCCAGCTGCGCAGCCTGCTGGGAGCGACGGCACCAGACGGCAACGTTCCGAAACTCAGCGTGATCCAAGCCGGCGTGGGCGCGGCCATCCACATGGTGAAGGTCGACGAGGTGATGTATTTCGAGGCGTCCGACAAATACGTGCGCCTGGTCACGCCCGAGCGTGAGCACCTGATCCGCATCTCGCTGCGCGAGCTGCTGCCTCAGCTCGACGCGCAGCGTTTCTGGCAGATCCACCGTGGCGCCGTGGTGCGCGCCGACGCCGTGGCCACCGCGGTGCGCGACGAATCGGGCAAGCTGACCCTGAGCCTGCGCGGCCACGCCGACAAGCTGGCGGTGAGCCGGTTGTACGCACACCTTTTCAAGGCCATGTGATGGGCCACCCGCCACTGCCTCCGGACAGCATTGAAGCGCGCGCCGCGCGCCGCGTGCGCAAGAAAATCGGCTTGTACATCCACGCGCTGGTGTTCGTGCTGGTGAATCTGGGCTTCGTTCTTATGCACTGGGTCAACGGGGGCGGGCCGGGCTTCATCTGGGGTTGGGGCATCGGCCTCGCGATCCACGGCCTGTACACCTTCGTCAGCCTGCAAGGCGAAGGTGTGCGCGAACGCATGATCCGTGAAGAGATCGAGCGCATGAAGCGCGACAAAAAATGACCTTCGCGCCATGAAAAAGGCCGCTGTGAAGCGGCCTTTTTTCAGCTCAACGCAGATCAGTGGTGCTGGCGGCGGTCGTCGCGGCGATCGTCCCTGCGGTCATCACGGCGGTCCGCGCGACGTTCATGACGGTCGTAACGGTCATGGTGTCGATAGTGGCCATGGCCATGCTGGTAGTGGGAGTAAGGCACCGCCCAACCGCTGCGGACCACCACCGGGGCGCCGTAATACTGCGGGGCATATACCGGCTCAGGGCGGTACACCACCTGCGGGGCCGGTTGATAAACCACCTGGGGCACCGGCTGATACACCACCACCGGTGCGGGCTGCACATACACCGGGCGCGGCTCGTAGTAGACCGGCGCGTTGGAAATCACGGTGCCGACGTTTGGCAGGTTGATGCCGACCGACCAGCGCACGTCAGTGGCGTGGGCAGCGCCGGCAGCCAAGGTGCCCAAGGCGATCAGGCCAGCGGCAAAAGCGGAGTTTCGGTTGAACATAGCGTGCTCTCCTTCAAAGGGCCGGCAGCAATCGGCCGGTCTGAGCACACAACGGGGCGCGCCACCGGGCCGTTCACAAGCGATTGGTAAAGCTTGTGTTGCTGTACGTAAAGTGGCGGGGTCGCCGCTCAAGGCTTCTCGCCCGTCTGGATCAACTCGACCATGGCCTGTAGGTCGGCCAGCTCAGCCAGCACCTCGAACGCAAAGCCCGCACGGCGGCCTGGCCTGCTGCACAGCATCAGCTCACGAAGGTGCTCCGGCAACCCGCTCGGTGTCTCCCACATCGCGCACAGGTGGTTGACGATGTGTGGGTGGCGGCGCGCGGTGGCCAGCGGTTGGTAGCGTGGGGGCAAGCGGGCCAGCCAGGTGTGGCCTCGGGGGTGAGCCCCGCAGCCTGCGGCTTGCGCTTGGGGTGCGGCGAGGCGGGGCAGCCGCATCGAGCCCTCGCAGAGGGTGCGGACTACAATCTTTTTTTGCTGGTGTCCCCAGCCTCCTGAACAAAGAAGCGCCTTGCATGAGCGACGAAAAAAGCCACACCCCCAGCAACTTCTTGCGGCAAATCATCGAGCGCGACCTGGCCCAAGGCACCTACGCCAGCCGCCACTTCGCCGGCACCCCGGGCGACGCCGCCCACCACGCCGCCGGCCCGCTGGACGCAGCCAAGATCCGCACCCGCTTCCCGCCCGAGCCCAACGGCTACCTGCACATCGGCCACGCCAAGAGCATCTGCCTCAACTTCGGCCTGGCACGCGACTACGCTGGCGTGTGCCACATGCGCTTCGACGACACCAACCCCGAGAAAGAAGAACAGGAGTACGTCGACTCCATCCTTGACGCGGTGAAATGGCTCGGCTTCGATTGGCAACAAAACGGCACCAACCACCTCTTCTACGCCAGCAACTATTTCGATTTCATGTACCGCGCCGCCGAGGCGCTCATTGGTGGCGGCCTCGCCTATGTGGACGAGCAGACCGCCGAAGAGATGCGCCACAAGCGCGGCGACTTCAGCACACCCGGCACCAACAGCCCCTTTCGCACCCGCACACCGGCCGAGAACCTGGCGCGCTTTCGTGAGATGCGCGACGGGCAGCATGCCGACGGCGCCATGGTGCTGCGCGCCAAGATCGACATGGCCTCGCCCAACATCAACCTGCGTGACCCGGCGCTCTACCGCATCAAGCGCGCCACGCACCACAACACCGGCGACACCTGGTGCATCTACCCGATGTACACCTTTGCGCACCCGATCGAAGACGCGCTGGAGAACATCACCCACAGCATCTGCACGCTCGAGTTCGAAGACCAGCGCCCGTTCTACGACTGGCTGCTCGACCAGCTCTGCACCCTGGGCCTGCTGGCCCAACCGCGCCCGCACCAATACGAATTTGCGCGCCTCAACCTCACCTACATCGTCACCAGCAAGCGCAAGCTGAAAGCATTGGTCGATGAAAAACACGTCACCGGCTGGGACGACCCGCGCATGCCCACCATCGTCGGCCTGCGCCGGCGCGGCTACACACCCGAAAGCTTGCAGCTGATGGCCGAGCGCAGCGGCGTCAGCAAGGCCGGTGGCTGGATCGACTACAGCTCGCTCGAAATTGCCCTGCGCGACGACCTCGACCCGAAGGCCGCACGCGCCTGCGTGGTGCTCGACCCGCTCAAGCTCAAGCTCACCAACTTTACCGAGCTGTTTGGCAGTGCGTCGCATGAGGAGCCTTGCCACGCGCCGGTGCACCCGGCCCACCCCGAGCGTGGCCAGCGCCAGTTCAGCTTCACCCACGAGCTGTGGGTCGAGCGAGACGACTTCATGGAAGTGCCGGTCAAGGGTTACCAGCGCCTCTATCCGGGCAACAAGACGCGCCTGAAATACGGCTATGTGATCGAGTGCACCGGCTGTGAAAAAGACGCGCAAGGCCACATCACCGCTGTGCTCGCGCAGATCGTGCCCGACACCAAGAGCGGCACACCCGGCGCCGACGCCATCAAGGTAAAAGGTGTGATCACCTGGGTCAGCGCCAGCACCGGCGTGCCCGCCGAAGTGCGCCTCTACGACCGGCTGTTCACCGAAGCCCAACCCGACGCGGGCGGGCGCGATTTTCTGAGCGTGCTCAACCCGAACAGCAACAAGGTCGTGACGGCCTTTGTGGAGCCGGGGCTGGCCTCAGCGCAAGCCGATGAGAAGTTCCAGTTCGAGCGCCACGGCTATTTCGTGACCGACCGCCACGACCACGCGCCGGGCAAGCTGGTATTCAACCGCGCCACAACGCTGAAAGACACCTGGAGCAAGTAAACGCCTCAGGCCGGCTCGGTGCCTGATCTCTGGGGGGCTTCACCCTTGCGGCGCTTCTTCTTGGCGGCGCGCTCAGCATCGAGCAACTGCCCGGCCGCCAGCCAGGTGGCGTACTCCTCCGGCGTTTCCAAGGTCACACGCCCCAGGTTGCCGGCGCGCAGGTCGTAGACCACCACTTCGGCGGCCTTTTGCAGGTTGATGCGCCCGCCGCTTTGCAGCGCGCCCCGCTTGCGGCCGACCTCGGCGAGCAAGACCTCGTCCTCCAGCCCCGCCACCGTGTCGAGCTTGTAACGCTCGGCGAGCCCCGCCGGGTAGTGCTGCTTCAGGTAACCCAGCAGCTCGAGCGCCACTTCTTCTTCGTTGAAGGCGTTGCGGCCCACCGCCCCACTGGCCGCGAGGTTGTAGCCGCTCTTCTCCACGATGATGCGGGGCCACAGCATGCCGGGCGTGTCGAACAGGTAAAAGTCACTCGCCAGCACGATGCGCTGCTCCACCTTCGTGATGCCGGCCTCGTCGCCCGTCTTGGTCGCCTTCTTGCCGGTGATCGTGTTGATGAGCGTCGATTTGCCCACGTTCGGAATGCCGCAGATCAGCACCCGCAGCGGCTTGGCCATGCCACCACGCAGCGGCGCGAGCGCGCGGCAGGCGTCGATCAGGCGCTGCGCGGGCGCCGTCTCCGACGCATCGAGCCCGATGGCGCGGGTGGCCGGCAAGTTGTTGTAGTGGGCCAACCAAGCCTGGGTCTGAACCGGGTCGGCGAGGTCTTGTTTGTTCAAGACCTTGAGCTTGGGCCGGCTGCCCGTCAGCTCGGCCAGCAGCGGGTTGGCGCTGGAGCCGGGCAAGCGGGCATCGAGCAGCTCGATGACCACGTCGGTCTCTTTGATGCGATCGGCAATGGCCTGGCGCGTCAGGTGCATGTGACCGGGGAACCACTGAATGGCCATGGCGGCGTTCTTTCTCTCTTCGCAAGCCCACGGCAACTGCCACGGGCGGGTGCGGATTGTGAACTGCCCGGCAGCCCCCGAGCCGAAGCTCAGAGCTTGCGGAACACGCTGGCCACAGCGGTGGGTGTCAGGTCGGCGTCGTTTGCGTCGGAGGGCGGCAGCGACAACATCAACAAGCCGTTTTGCAGCACACGCCGTTTGTTGGCGCCGGCTTGTTGCATGTAGGCACCCGCCAGGTTGCGGCAGGCATTGACCGAATCGCATTTGAAGAACGTGGCCGACAACTCTTTGACCGCCGCAGCACTGGCCGCCCCGGAGCCCATCGGCGCCACGGAAAACAACGTGGCATCGGTCACCCCCGGTGGCAGGCTGGTGGACTCCGGCAGGCGCGTGACGGTGTGAACCAGCCCCCCGTCGCGCAGCGCGGTGGAGAACACGTCCACCTCATCAGCCGGGGCCACGCCCGAGACAGCAGACGCTGGAGCCTCGGCCGCAAAAACAGCGGCTGCGCTAGGCGCCAACACAGGGGGAGATATGCGATCGGCGGTGGGGGTCGTGGCAGCTGCCACGGGGGCTTCGAACTCGTTTTCGATCTCTTCCAGCTTGGGCAGCACCACCTGCCACAGGCTCACGAAAAAGAGAACGCTGAACACCAGATTGGCCACGAAGGGCACGGTGACCGAGGTTTTTGGGTCGGCACGGTGCTTGAACAGCGTGTATAGCGAACCGATCGAGCCGATGAAGAAGGTGACGATGGCCAGTGCAACGCTGGATCGAGCCACCCGAAAACACAGCCAAATCTGGGTGCCAAAGGCCAAACCCAACCACAACAAAAACAAACCCATCTGCACGGCCCTCCGTCACTGCCCTGCGGCTCTGCCGCCACGGCGTGATTCTCTCAGAGGGGGTGCGGCTTTCAGCTCAGTGCAGGTCGCTCAGCTGGACAGCGGGTGCCGAATATTCACGGCCCACCACAGCGCGAGCGTAGAGGTAGTTTTCTCGTGCACGGTCGCTGAGCGAGTCGAGCAGCACGTGACCGCCTGCGTCACAGGGGAAGGTCAAGGCCCGGCCCTCTTGGAAGAGCGACTTAAAGCGAAGCTCGTAGTGAGCGACTGAATGCAAGGAACCAAAATTCGTGTTCATGGCAACGATCTCCTACTGCACTTACCGTAATGACAACGTGAGAGACAGCTTATGGGTTGACAACTTTGTCGTCCCTCAGCCGGTGCCTCGCCGTCATGTCCCAAATGGGATGTGACAACTGTAGGAATTCATCCGACAGAGTGCATGTGACTTATGACCTTTCCGGGGCCCCTCATTCGCGTGGGGCGCGCCTGATCGGCGCGCGCGCGAAAACCCTTGTGCGGCTTCAGAACTCTGAGGGCGGGCCTGCCTGGCTGTCGCCGGCCACCAACGTGTTGCCCATGCCCAGCAGCTCGCGCGCGCGCTGCAGGTTGAGCAACTGGTCACGCGAGCGGCGTGAGTGAGCGCGGTCGCGTTCGAGCTTCCACACCAGCTTGATCAGCTCTTTGTGGGTGTTCGCGGTGCGCACGCGGCCGACAGCAAAGGTCGAGAACAAGAGCGAGTCGCGGCGCAGCGTGTCGAGCAGCAGGTCGCGCACGTACTGCAGGCGCTGCTCGTCGGTCATGCTCGGCGCGGGCCGCGCGTGGTCCGCCACCTTGAACGGGGTTTCGCGCACCTGCTGCACCCAGTCGGGCACGCGGGGTGTCTCGGACAAAACGACCTCGGGCTCGTGGTAGCGCGGCGGCGCCGCCGGCCGGGGCGGCGCAACCGGCGGTGGTGCGGGCTTCGGAATGGTCGCCACGGCGATGACGGGCAAGTCGTGGGCCGAGCTGAGTTCGACCTCGGTGACCTTGGCAACGGGCTCGTCGCCGAAGCCGTCACTGTCGACTCCGGCCCCTTCGGCCAAGGCGCCGCTCCGGGTGAGCGCGGGCTCGATCAGCACGTCGAGCACGACGCTGGTCAGCTTGGGCGTGTCAAGCGCGCCGGGAATGGTTTCGGTGGGCTCGGGGGCCGCCATGTCGTCGGGGATCTCGACCAGGCCCATGCGCACCAACTCTTCGAAGTGGCTGGTCTGGGCGCCGGCCTTGTGGGCCATGCCCAGCACTTCGCCCAACGGTCTGCGCCCGTCCACCAGCAGCAAAACCGTGCGGTAGCGCTGGCCCAGGCCGCGCGTGCGGTGGCGCAGTTCATCTTGGCCGAGCGGCGTCTTGACGGGGGCAGAGATCGTGGTCATCGGTGGGGAGCAAGCGCACGATTGTCGCGCGGCTGGCAAACGCCGGGTAACCGCCCGCCGGGCGGGCTGCGCCGGCTATCTGATCGCCCGATCGGCCTTCAACTGGGCCACTTGGTCGGCATTGAAGCCAAACTCCTGCAGCACGGCCACGGTGTGCTCACCCAGCGAGGGAGCGCCCTTGCCGGGCAGCACCGGCGTTTTCTGGAAACGGATCGGGTGGCCCGAGGCCTTGTAGGGCCCCAGGTCGCGGTTTTCCAGCTCCCACACCAAACCGAGCGCCTGGGCCTGAGGGTCGGTGTAAAGGTCGGAGCGGTAGTGGACCGGCCCGCAGGGCACACCTGCAGCTTCGAGCACCTGCATCCAGTGTGCGTTGCCGTGCTCCTTCAAGCGGCCCTCGATGGTCTTCATCATCAGCTTTTGCTTGAAGTACACCTCGTCGGGTACGTCGCCGGTGCCGATGTGGGTGTTTTCGTCGACCACGCCGATGGCCTCACAGAACTTGTCGCGCAGCTTGTGGTTGAGTGCGGCGATGCTGAGGTAGCCGTCACCGCTCGGGTAGACGCGGTAGTAGGGGTAGACCTGCCGGTCGGTCGGGCGGTGCAGGCAATCGGGCACTTCGATCGGGCGGGTGGTTTCGGGCAGGTCGCGGCGCAGCCGCATCTCGGCAAACTGGTCGATGATCTGCGTGTGCTTCTTGCCCTCGCTGAGGGCGGTCTTGAGGATCTGCTTTTCTTCTTCGTGTTGCTGCGCGTCGAGCGAGTCGATGTGCAGCATGCCCAGGGTCTGCAGCGCCAGGCCGGTGCCAAAGAGCGAGGTCTCAATCTTTTGGCCCTCGCCCGAGGCGTTGCGATGGTAGAGCGCGCTCACGATGCCCAGTGCATTGAGCATGCCGGTGCCGATGTCGATGTAGGCAATGCCGCCCGGCCCGCGCGGGGCACCGTCTTCGTCGGCGTAGTTCGACATCACGCCGGAAGCGGCGTGGGCAATGATGTCGAAGCCCTTGCGCTTGCGGTAGGGGCCGACCTCGCCAAAGGCGGTGCTGGAGAGAAACACGATGCGCTTGTTGATGCGCGACAGCGTTTCGTAGTCGATGCCCAGCTTTTCGGCCGCGCCGGGCACGAAGTTTTGCACCACCACGTCGGCCTTTTCCACCAGCTTGTAGATGATCTCGCGGCCAGCCGCTTGTTGCAGGTCGACGCTCAGGCTCTCTTTGCCGCGGTTCATGGCGAGCGACATGCGGGTGTTGCCGCGGTAGCGTTTGACACTGCCCATGCGGCGCTCTTCGGCCCCGTCGGGGGGCTCGATCTTGATCACCCGCGCGCCCATGTCGGCCAGCAAAAAGCCGCAGTAAGGGCCAGCGATGTATTCCGAAAAGTCGAGCACGGTCACGCCGGAAAGCAATGCATTCATGGGGGTCTCCTCGATCTTGTTGTTTTTGACTTCGCGGGCGTCAGCGCTGGCTGCGCGCCTTGCGGCCGTCGACCTCGGCCAGCTGCTGCTTGAGCAGCAGCATCAGCACACGCGCCGTTTCTTCGCTGAAACTCAGCGTGGTGCTGGGGTTGTCGTCGCCGCGGGCACTGATGGGCAGTACCAGCGCGTCAATGCGGGCTTCGATGAGGCCATTGCGGTTGCCCATGGCCTTGACTTTTTGCAGCTCGATCTGGAAGGTCTTCACAGGGGCCTCCTGGCTAGGAAAGCGCTCAGGGTAGCGCAATGCTCTGGCTATGTCTGACGCCGCCTTGACAGCAGAAATAGAACGCCGCCCGCGAGCAGCCACCCTGCGACCGGCGCCCAGGCCAGCGCGGGCTGCGCGCCAGGGTCTTTTTGCCACTCCAGCGCCAGCACCGCCGTGCGGCCCA
>JBBRFR010000053.1:0-14710 GCA_038241485.1 Burkholderiales bacterium | reverse complement strand
CATGCCGGCACGTTCGAGACGGGCCATCACCTGGTCCATCTCTTCGGCCAGGTTGTCCATGGCTTGCTGCGGGGTCTTCTCACCCGTCACGGCCACGGCCACGTTCTTCCACCACAGCTGCGCGAGCTTCGGGTAGTCGGGAACGTTGGTGCCCGTCGGCGTCCAGGCCACACGCGCCGGGCTGCGGTAGAACTCGACCAGGCCGCCCAGCTTCGGTGCCAGGTCGGTCATGGCCTTGCTCTGGATGTCGCTCTCGCGGATCGGCGTCAGGCCCACGATCGTCTTCTTGAGCGAGGTGGTCTTGGCCGTCACGAACTGCGCAGACAGCCAGGCTGCGGCCGTCTTGTTGGCGTCGTGCGCCTCGAAGAAGGTCCACGAGCCCACGTCCTGGTAGCCGTTTTGCATGCCTTGTTTCCAGTACGGGCCGTTCGGGCCGGGGGCCATGCGCCACTTCGGTGTGCCGTCGGCATTGACCACCGGCAGGCCGGGCTTGGTCATGTCGGCGGTGAAGGCGGTGTACCAGAAGATCTGCTGCGCGATCTGGCCTTGGGCGGGCACCGGGCCGGCTTCGCCGAAGGTCATGCCGGTGGCTTCTTTCGGCGCGTACTTCTTCATCCAGTCGACGTACTTGGTGAGTGCGTAGACAGCGGCCGGCGAGTTGGTGGCACCACCACGGGAGACGCTTGCACCCAGCGGCGTGCAGCCGTCGGCCGAGGCACGGATGCCCCAGTCGTCGACCGGCTTGCCGTTGGGAATGCCGATGTCGGCGGTGCCGGCCATCGACAGCCAAGCGTCGGTGAAACGCCAGCCCAGCGACGGGTCTTTTTTGCCGTAATCCATGTGGCCATAGATCGGCTTGCCGTCGATGGTCTTGACGTCTTCGCTGAAGAAGGCAGCGATGTCTTCATAGGCCGACCAGTTGAGCGGGACACCCAGGTCGTAGCCGTACTTGGCCTTGAACTTTTCCTTCAGGTCGGGACGGGCGAACAAGTCGGCACGGAACCAGTACAGGTTGGCAAACTGCTGGTCGGGCAGCTGGTAGAGCTTCTTGTCGGGGCCGGTGGTGAAGCTGGTGCCGATGAAGTCTTTGAGGTCCAGGCCGGGGTTCGTCCACTCCTTGCCCTTGCCGGCCATGTAGTCGGTCAAGTTCATGATCTTGCCGTAGCGGTAGTGCGTGCCGATCAGGTCGGAGTCACTGATCCAGCCGTCATAGATCGACTTGCCCGATTGCATGGAGGTCTGCAGTTTTTCAACCACGTCGCCTTCTTGAATCAGGTCGTGTTTGACCTTGATGCCGGTGATTTCTTCAAACGCCTTGGCCAGCGTCTTGCTCTCGTACTCGTGCGTGGTGATCGTCTCGGAGACGACCGAGATCTCGTTGACGCCCTTGGCTTTGAGCTTCTTGGCCGCGTCGATGAACCACTTCATCTCGGCCATTTGCTGATCTTTGCTCAGCGTGGAGGGCTGGAACTCGCTGTCGATCCATTTTTTGGCTTCGGCTTCACCTGCCCACGCGCCTTGGCCCAGGGCCAAGGCGGCGGCGGCAAAGGCCACGGCCTTCAAGCGCAATTTCATGTCTGTCTCCTGAGGTACTTCCCGTTGATCACACTGACACGCCGGCTGGGAAGGGGTGGCCGGGTGTCTTTTCAGAAATCATCCTTTGCGCATCACCAAGGCGAGCACGCCCATCGAAACCACAAAGCTGATCCAGATCGAAGGCTCGTTCTCCAGGCTGAACCAGGTAACCATTTTTTCGCTCACCGCCACAAACGCGAGGTTCACGTACGCGGCGCTCAAGAGGCCGATGAAAAGGCGGTCGCCCCGCGTCGTCTCCATCGGCAACCAGCCACGACGCAAGGTGGTGGGCGACTTGAGCTCCCACACCGTCATGCCCACCAGCATCAACGCGATGCTGCAAAAGAACACTGCCACCGGCAAGGTCCACGCCATCCACTCAAACATGTTTTCGCTCCAGTCGGTTGACCGTGAAATCCCTATGGCCCTGAGACCTAAACACGGCCCATCGCAAAACCCTTTGCGATGTAGTGCCGCACGAACCAAATGACGATCGCGCCTGGAACGATGGTCAGCACGCCGGCCGCCGCGAGCACGCCCCAGTCCATGCCGGAGGCGCTCACCGTGCGTGTCATCGTGGCCACGATGGGCTTCGCGTTGACGCTGGTCAGGGTGCGTGCCATCAGCAACTCGACCCAGCTGAACATGAAGCAGAAGAAGGCCGCCACGCCCACGCCGGACTTGATCAGCGGGATGAAGATGGTGACGAAGAAGCGTGGGAACGAGTAGCCGTCGATGTAGGCGGTTTCGTCGATCTCGCGCGGGATGCCGCTCATGAAGCCTTCGAGAATCCACACCGCCAATGGCACGTTGAACAGCAGGTGTGCGAGCGCCACCGCGATGTGCGTGTCCATCAGCCCGAGCGTGGTGTAGAGCTGGAAGAAGGGCAGCAAGAACACGGCGGGCGGCGTCATGCGGTTGGTGAGCAGCCAGAAGAACACGTGCTTGTCGCCGAGGAAGCTGTAGCGGCTGAAGGCGTAGGCCGCCGGCAGCGCCACCAAGAGCGAGATCACGGTGTTGATCGCCACGTAGATCAGCGAGTTGATGTAGCCCGAGTACCAGGACTCATCGGTGAAGATGGTCTTGTAGTGCTCGATGGTGAAGTTCACCGGAAACAAGCTGAAGGTGGAGAGGATCTCGTTGTTCGTCTTGAACGACATGTTGACCATCCAGTACACCGGCAGGATGGCGAACAGCAGGTACGCGATCAGGAAGATCGTGCGCTTCTTGAAGCGGCGCTCATCCATGTTGAGCCTCTTTCACGTTTTGGGTGCCCACGCGCTGCATCCAGTTGTAGAGGATGAAACACAGCAGCAAGATGATCAGGAAGTAGATCAACGAGAAGGCGGCTGCCGGCCCGAGGTCGAACTGGCCGACCGCCTTCTGCGTGAGGTACTGGCTCAGGAAGGTGGTCGCATTGCCGGGCCCGCCGCCGGTGAGCACGAAGGGCTCGGTGTAGATCATGAAGCTGTCCATGAAGCGCAGCAGCACCGCGATCATCAGCACACCCCGCAGCTTGGGCAGCTGGATGTAGCGAAACACCGCCAGCTTGCTCGCGCCGTCGATGCGCGCGGCTTGGTAGTAGGCGTCGGGGATGGCGCGCAGGCCGGCGAAGCACAGCAGGGCGACCAGCGGTGTCCAGTGCCACACGTCCATCGCCAGCACCGTGAGCCACGCATCGGTGGCGCTGCCGGTGTAGCTGTAGTCGATGCCCAGCTTGGCCAATGCGGCGCCCATCAGGCCGATGTCGGTGCGGCCGTAGATCTGCCAGATGGTGCCGACCACGTTCCAGGGGATCAAGAGCGAAATCGCCACCAGCACCAGCACGGCAGACGACTTCCAGCCCTGAGCCGGCATGGCCAGCGCGAGGGCGATGCCAAGCGGTATCTCTACCGCCAGCACCGCAAGCGAGAAGCCGATCTGGCGGATCAGCGCTTCGAGCAACTCGTCGTCGCGCATCACCGCCTTGAACCACTCGGTGCCCACGAACACCCGGCGTTCGGGCGAGAAGATGTCTTGCACCGAGTAGTTGACCACCGTCATCAAGGGCAGGATGGCCGAGAAGGCCACGCACAGGATGACCGGCAGGATCAGGAACCACGCCTTTTGGTTGACGGGCTTCATGTTGCAGCCACCTCCATCAGCTCTTCGTTTTTGTAGTAGCAGGTGTGCTCGCCCACGATGGTGAACCACGCAGCTTGCCCCACCACCGGGGGCCGCTCCTCTGCCGCCAGCCGCACGCGCAGCACCGCCTCACCGGCTTGTGCCGTGACCAGCCAATAGGTGCCCACGTCTTGCGCTTGGGTCACCACTGCGCGCAGGGCGTTCGGGTCACCCTCTTTCGAGAGCTCCACGTACTCGGGCCGCACCCCCAGCGTGGTGGCGCCCTCGGGCGCACCAGGCATCAGTGAAGCGGGCAGGAAGTTCATGCCCGGCGAGCCGATGAAGTGGCCGACGAAGGTGTGTCGGGGCCGCTCGAACAGCTGGTCGGCGGTGCCGATCTGCACGGCGCGCCCGCGTGTCATCACCACCACCTCTTCGGCGAAGGTGAGCGCCTCCACCTGATCGTGCGTCACGTAGATCAGCGTGAGCTTCAGCTCATGGTGAATCTGTTTGAGCTTGCGGCGCAGCTGCCACTTGAGGTGCGGGTCGATCACGGTCAGTGGCTCGTCAAACAGCACCGCGCTCACGTCTTCACGCACCAGGCCGCGGCCCAGGCTGATCTTCTGCTTGGCATCGGCCGCCAGGCCGGCGGCGCGCACATTGAGCTGGCCGCTCATCTCCAGCATCTCGGCGATGGCGCCCACACGTTGTTTGATCTTGTCGGGCGCAACACCACGGTTCTTCAGCGGGAAGGCCAGGTTCTCGGCCACTGTCATCGTGTCGTAGATGACGGGAAACTGAAACACCTGGGCGATGTTGCGCTGCTGCGGCGACTTGCGCGTCACGTCCACGCCGTCGAACTTCACCGTGCCTTGTGAGGGTGTGACGAGGCCGGAGACGATGTTGAGCAGCGTGGTCTTGCCGCAGCCCGAGGGGCCGAGCAAGGCGTAAGCGCCGCCGTCACGGAAGCTCATCTTCAAGGGCAGCAGGGCGTAGTCATCATCCTTTTGCGGGTTGGGGCGGTAGGCGTGCGCCAGGTCGAGGTCAATACGGGCCATGTCAGAGGCCTCCCTTGGCGGGCGAGACGAGCAAAGCGCCGGCCGAATCGAACACGTGCACATGCTCGGGGTGCAAGTACAGCGTGATCGGCGCGCCGAGGTCGAAGAAGTGCACGCCGCTGAGCTGGGCCACCAGCTCGCCGACGTTGGTGTCCACGTGCACAAAAGTGTCGGAGCCGGAAATCTCGGCCAGCTCCACCTGGCCGGGCAGCGCCACGTCGCCCGGGCGCTGGTGCACCCGCAGGGCACTTGCGCGCACGCCGATGGTCAACGCCTGGGTGTGGGCCTGTGGCAGCGGCACCGAGAGCTGCACACCCGCCGGCAGACTGATGCCGATGTTCGCCGCGTTGCCGGCGATCAGGTTCATTGGCGGGTCGCTGAAGGCGCGCGCGACGCGGATCGACTTGGGCCGGTGGAATACCTCGGCGGTGGGGCCGTACTGCAGCAGCTCGCCGGCGTCCATCACCGCCGTGTAGCCGCCCAGCAGCAGCGCTTCGGTGGGCTCGGTGGTGGCGTAGACCACGGTGGAGCTACCGGCGGCAAAGAGCTGCGTCAGCTCGTCGCGCAGCTCTTCTCTGAGCTTGTAGTCCAGGTTCACCAGCGGCTCGTCAAGCAGCATCAGCGGCGCGTTTTTTGCCAGCGCACGCGCCAAGGCCACACGTTGCTGCTGGCCCCCCGACAGCTCCGCCGGCAGTCGCTTCAAGAAGGGCTCGATGTGCAGTTTGGCGGCCAGCTCATCGACACGTTCGGCAATGCCTTTTTCGCGGCGCAGCTTGAGCGGCGAGGCAATGTTGTCGAACACCGTCATCGACGGGTAGTTGATGAACTGCTGGTAGACCATGGCCACGTTGCGCTCGCGCACCGGGGTGCCGGTCACGTCGACGCCATCAACCCGCACGATGCCTTTGCTGGGCACGTCCAGCCCCGCCATCAATCGCATCAGCGTGGTCTTGCCGGCTTGGGTGGCGCCCAGCAGCACCGTCACGGCGCCTGGCACGAGCGTCAAATCCAGCGGGTACAGGTGGGTGTCAGGGCCCACCTGTTTGTCGACCCGCTCCAGGGTCAACTGCATCTGCTTTTCCTTTTGGTCAACGCGCTCACGCTTTCATCTCCACGGGTTCTTTCTTCATTTGCCAACGGGCCTCGCACCAGCGCGCCACTCGCTCGCGGTCAGCGGCTGTCATGTGCAGGCCGAGCTTGGTGCGCCGCCACAGCACGTCGTCTGCGCTGCGCGCCCACTCGTGCTGGTGCAGGTAGTTGAGTTCGGCTTCGTGCAAGCCGGGTGCGATCTCTTCGCCCAAGCCTTCGGGGCCCACCACCTTGTCGATGCGCGCACCGTAGCAGCGGGCGAGGTGGCGGCGCACGGCGGCGGGCCATTGCGGGTGGCGTTGGGCCAGGGCTTGGTCGAAGCGCTCGAAGTCGCTGTCGGGTCGCTCGGCCGGGCCGATCCAGGCGCTTAGGTCGCCACCGGGCAGGTACGCCCCCGCCGTCCATGCGGGCTTCTTCACCCCCAGGTGCTGGCACAGCCCGTCGGCGGCTTCTTCGGCGAGCTTTCTGAAGGTGGTGATCTTGCCGCCCCAGACGGTGAGCAGCGGCGCTTGTGCGGTGTCGAAATCGAGCTGGTAGTCGCGGGTGACCGCCGAAGCGTCAGCGGTTTCGTCGCCCAGCAGGGGCCGCACGCCGGCATAGGTCCACACCACGTCGGTGGGTGTGATGGCCTTGGCGAAGTAGCGGCTGGCCTGCTCGCACAGGTAGGCGATCTCGTCGTTGCTGATGCTGGCCTGACCGGCCGGCCCCTCGTGCTCCACGTCGGTGGTGCCGATCAGCGTGAACTCGCCTTCGTAGGGGATGGCAAAGATGATGCGGCGGTCGGGGTTCTGGAAGATGTAGGCGTGGTCGTGGTCGAAGAGTTTTTTCACCACGATGTGGCTGCCCTTCACCAAGCGCAGCGTTTTCGACTCGTGCAGGTGCGCATGCTCCTGCAAAAACTGCGCGGCCCAGGGCCCGGCGGCGTTGACCAGCGCGCGCGCGCTCACACGCTGGCGTACACCGTGTGCGTCTTGCAGCTGCATCTGCCAGCCGGTGGGGTTGCGTTGTGCGTCCACACAGCGCCAGCCGGTGAGCACCGTGGCGCCGTGTTCGGCGGCGTCGATGGCATTGAGCACCACCAGGCGCGCGTCGTCGACCCAGCCGTCGGAGTAGACGAAGCCTTTCGTGAACTGGGGTTTGAGTGGCTGGCCCGCCACATGCGAACGCATGTCGATGCCTTGCGAGCCCGGCAGCACCTCGCGCTTGGCCAGGTGGTCGTAGAGAAAGAGACCGATGCGGATCAGCCACGCCGGCCGCAGGAAACTGGAGCGGGGGTCGTGCGGCATCACGAAGCGCAACGGCCACATGATGTGCGGCGCACTCTTCAGCAGCACCTCACGCTCGGCCAGCGCCTTGCGCACCAGCGAAAACTCGTAGTACTCGAGGTAGCGCAAACCGCCGTGGATCAGCTTGGTCGATGACGAGGAGGTGTGCGCCGCGAGATCGTCTTTTTCGCACAGCACCACCGAGAGGCCGCGGCCCGCGAGGTCGCGCGCGATGCCCACGCCATTGATTCCGCCACCCACGATGAGCACATCGCAGGTGGTGTCGGTGGTCGTTGTCTGGCGGTGCGTGGGCGCGAGATCGGGTGCGCCCGGGTGCGGGTGGTTCAAGCTGTCTCCTGATGGAAAACGATCACCGTTCATGCCCCGGGGTGAAAGCGGGCCCCGCGGCTGGGGTGCGGGGCGGCGATTTCATCACAAGCATGTTCGGTTTGTGTTCGTTTGTTTTCCTCTTTTTTCTTTTTAGCCGACAAACGAAAACGGCGCAAGCTCGCAATCCAGCATTTCGGGTTGATCCCGATACGCTACCCTCGCCACCAAAAATCGCCTTCATCGCGCATGACACCCAACCCCAGACAAGCCTTGCTGATCCAGGAAGTACGCGCCCGCGGCGCCCTGTCTGTGGAGGCGCTGGCCGAGCAGTTCGGCGTGACGCTGCAGACGGTGCGGCGCGATGTGAAGCAGCTGTCAGAGGCCGGCCTGCTGGCGCGCTTTCACGGGGGGGTTCGCTTCCCCAGTTCGACCACCGAGAACATCGCGTATCGCCAGCGCCAGCAACTGAACGAGCAGGCCAAGCAGCGCATCGCGCGGGCGGTGGCGCGCTCGGTGCCGGAGGGCTGTTCGCTGATCATCAACATTGGCACCACCGCCGAGGCGATTGCGCGCGAGCTGTTGCACCACAAGGGCTTGCGCGTGATCACCAACAACCTGAATGTGGCGGCGATCCTGAGCGACAACCCGGCCTGTGAGGTGATCGTGGCGGGTGGCGTGGTGCGCTCACGCGACCGTGGCATCGTGGGCGAGGTGACGGTCGATTTCATCAGCCAGTTCAAGGTAGACATCGGGTTGATTGGCATTTCTGGCATCGAGGACGATGGGACTTTGCGTGACTTCGACTACCGCGAGGTGAAGGTGGCGCGGGCGATCATCGAGCACTCGCGCGAGGTGTGGCTGGCCGCCGACCACAGCAAGTTCGGCCGGCCCGCGATGGTGAAACTCGCCGAATTCAAAGAGGTCGACATGCTGTTTACCGACACGCCGCCGCCGGAGCCGTTTCCTGCGTTGCTCAACGAGGCCGGCGTTCAGTGCGAGGTGGCGCAATGAATGGCCCCCCAGTCGCTTCGCTCCTGCCCCCAAGGGGCGCCACCCCTGATCCCGGGAAACCCGTGCTCGAGCCGTTGCTTGAAGAGTGCGTCGCTGCGCTCGCACGAAGCGCCATCTCACCCGAGCCGGCGGCGATGAGCGAGCCCTGCACCGGAACACTGTCATGACTCAACCCGCCTACCTTCTCGCCTTGGATCAAGGCACCTCCAGCTCGCGCAGCATCGTTTTTGACGCCCACGGCCACATCGTCGCCATGGCCCAGCGCGAGATTCGCCAGATCTACCCCCAACCGGGTTGGGTCGAACACGACCCGAAAGAGATCTGGCAATCGCAACTGGCCACCGCGAAAGAAGCGCTGAACAACGCCAACATCAGCGCCAACCAAGTTGCGTCGATCGGCATCACCAACCAACGCGAAACCACCGTGGTGTGGAACCGCAAAACTGGCGAGCCGATCTACAACGCCATCGTCTGGCAAGACCGCCGCGCCGAACCCACCTGTGCCGCGCTGCGCGCCCAAGGCCTCGAAGACATTTTCCGCCAGAAGACCGGCCTGATCCTCGACGCCTACTTCTCAGGCACCAAGCTGAAGTGGATTCTCGACACCGTCCCCGGTGCACGCACCGCCGCCGCAAAAGGTGAGCTCGCTTTCGGTACCGTCGACTCCTGGCTGATGTGGCACCTGACTGGTGGCCGGGTGCACGCCACCGACGTGAGCAACGCCTCGCGCACGCTGATGCTCAACGTGCGCAAGAACGAGTGGGACGACGAGCTGTTGAAAACACTCGACATCCCACGCGAGCTGCTGCCCACCGTGCACCCATCGAGCCACGTCTACGGCCACACCCAAGCCGACGTGCTGGGCGCGGCCATCCCCATGGGTGGCATCGCAGGCGACCAACAAAGCGCCCTTTTCGGCCAGGCCTGCTTCAAGGCGGGCCTTGCCAAAAACACCTACGGCACCGGCTGTTTCATGCTGATGCACACCGGCACGCAGTTCCAGAGCTCGACCAACGGCCTCATCACCACCAGCGCGGCACAACCGACTGCCACGCCAGAGTTCGCGCTCGAAGGCAGCGTGTTCATCGGCGGCGCGGTGGTGCAGTGGCTGCGTGATGGCCTGCACGCCATCAAGGCCAGCGGTGAGGTGCAGCAGCTCGCCGAGAGCGTGCCCGACTCGGGCGGCGTGATGTTCGTGCCCGCCTTCACCGGCCTCGGGGCACCCTACTGGAAGGCCGATGCCCGCGGCGCCATCGTGGGCCTGACCCGCGGCACCACGGTGGCCCACATCGCCCGCGCTGCGCTTGAGAGCATCGCCTTCCAGAGTGCGGCGTTGCTGCAGGCCATGAGCCGCGACGCGGTGAACGCCGGTGGCTCACCGGTGGCCGAATTGCGGGTGGACGGTGGCGCCTGCGTCAACAACCTGCTGATGCAGATCCAGGCCGACTTGCTCGGCATCCCGGTGGTGCGCCCCAAGGTGATCGAGACCACGGCGCTGGGCGCGGCCTACCTGGCCGGTTTGTCGTGTGGCGTGTACGGCAACCTCGACGAGCTGAGTGCGCAATGGCAGGTCGATCGCACCTTCCGCCCGACCATGTCGCGTGCCCGTGCCGAAGAGCTGATGGCGCAGTGGGAGCACGCGGTGCGCAAGGCGACGGCGCTCTGAGCGCCATCAGGTCGCGAGTTCGGGTGACAGCCTGGGAAGCTGTTGCGTGACGGTTGCACGCGCCCGCGCCCGCCGCTTGCGCGCCCAGATCAGCACACCCGTCACGCACAGCATGGCGACCACCACCCCCATCAACGACATCAGCACCCGGCCGGGGACGCCGATGATGCGGCCCGAGTGCAGTGGGAACATGCTCTGCATGAAGATGTCGCCCGCGCTGCCGGTGCCAGGTACGTCGGCGCCAGCGGCAACGCCGCTGTGCGAGTCGTAATACAGCCACGGGTTGCCCAGGCCGCCATCGCCGTGGCTGTGGGCCACGTTGTAGAAGCCCACACCCATGACCCCGAACGTGGTGGAGGTGAAGATGGCCACCGGGTGGGTCGGCCCAACCGCGGCGTTTGGCTTCGGCGCTGGCCAGTTCGATCACCTGCTCGGGCGTCACCCTGGGCTCAATGGGCAGCTCGGGGGCGGGCGGTGTGCGGCTCGAAAAAGGTGAGGGTGACAGCTCGGAGAACCACGACACCACTGGGCGCATCACCTGGTCGCGCAGGTTCATGCCCACCGAGGTGATGGCGAGCATCAACACCAGCAGCTACACCCACATGGCGCCCGAGCGGTGCAGGTCGCGGTCTTGCGCGGCCACGACCAGCAGCCCGCGCACGCTGCCCGACGCATTGAGGGGGCCTGACACTTGTGCATCCAGCCGGTGGTCGTTCCACGACCCCAGGCTCAGCCCGGCCGAGGCGCGCAGATCGCGCGTGGGTCGCTTGCGCACGAAGTTGACGGCCGCCGAGGGGCTGCCCACGCCGTTCATCAGGCCATTGGCACCGCGCACCACGTCGACACGCTCGTAGACCGCCGTGTCGAGGTCGCCATGCCGCAGGCCATAGACCAGCGGCATGCCGATGCCGTCGATCTGGAAGTTGACGATGTCGAAGCTTCGTGCGGTGTAGTAGCTGCGGTCGGTCTCGATCTTCTCGACGGTGACGCCGGTGGCGATCGCCAGCGCGCGGTCGACGCTGTTGAGCTTGAAGTCGTCCATCAACGTGCGCGTGAGCACCGACACCGATTGCGGCGTGTCACGCAGCGTATGGTTCAGCCCGGTCGCAGAGAGGCTTTTGCGTGCGCCAGACGACTCGACCTCGAACGTGGTGGCCTTCACCCGCACGGCGGGCAGGGTGGTGGTTTCAGGCGCCGAGGCGGCCGCGGCCGGCGGGGCCACTTGCGCGTGTGCGCAGGCGGCACCCAGCGTGCCGAGCACGAGCAGTGCGATGGCGTGACGCCGGGCGTCTCTCGGCGGCGTTTTTTTGTTGTGCATTGAAGTGAGGTGGTGGGGAAAACGGAAAACGGAAAAGGGAAAACGGAAAACGGAAAAAGAACCGGGAAAGGCAAGTCGCGAAGCACAGCGCGGCCCGCAGCGCGTGAACCACCGACAGACCAGCGTGCAGACACTGTGGTGTTCAAGACGTCGCCGTGGGCTCGCCCGCGGTGACAGGCACCAGCGCGAGCAGCGCCCGCTTGAGGCCGCTGGCGCTCGGGCTTTCGACAAAGATGCAGCGCTTGCCGGTGCGCTTGCAGTGGTCTTTGACGCGCCAGTAGGCGTCGTGGCTGATGCAGCCGGTCTGGCAAATCACCAGGTCGGCGGCGGCCAGGGTGGAGTCGAGCTTGGCGGGGCTGTCTTCTTCGCCGCCGTCGTGGTGCAGGAAGCGCCCGCCGGTGCGTTCGACCAGCTGCCGGTACACCGGTACGCTGGCGGGGCGCCCGCCCACGCAGAGCACGGCGCGGTCGTCCAGGCGCGGGGCGAGGGGGTCGGTGACAGGCGGCGCCGCCTCGGCAGAGGCGGCCTCGCGGCGCTGCAGCTCGGCGCCGAGTTCTTCACTGAGTTTGTCTTGCAGGCGGCGCTGGCGTTCGGCTTCTTGTTGAGCCTGCAACAGTGCGCGCTCGAGCTGGTGGATGCGCTCGACCTGGCGCTCGCTCTCGCGTGCCAGCTCGAAGCGGCCTTTCAATCCGGGTGCCGCGGCTTCGAGCGTTTGCAGGTCTTCGCGCAGCGTGGCGATGGTGGTGTCGCGGCCGATCAGCTGGGCGCGCAGCTGCACGATCTGGCTTTGTTGTTGTTCGCTGCGTTGGCGGTGTTCGTCGGCCTGGCGTGCGCTGCGTTGCTGCGCGGCGCCCAGCTCGCGTGCGAGCACGGCGTTTTCGTCGATCAGGTTTTCGAAGTGCTGCAGGTCAACACGGCGCGCCATGCCCACCTGGTGTTGCAGCATATGCACCTCGCCCAGCACCTGGTGTTCGAGCGCGGGCGTGCAGCGTGCGTGGGTCAGCGTGGCCCAGAAGGCGCCGGCCAGGTCTTTGCCTTGCGACGACTCATGCCACCAGGCGGCCAATGCCTCGGTGGTCTTGGCCTGGGCGGCCTGGCGCAGCGGCAGCATGCCGCGGCGGTCGAGCTCGCGTTGCACCGCCTCGGCGATGGGGGTGCGCAGGCGGCACTCGGCGATCACGCGGCAGTGCAGCTCATAGTCGTCGGCCACGGCTTGGCCGGCCAGCACTTTGTCGACCAGGCGGCGCAGCGCGGCGATCGGCATGCACACGCCAACGATCGGGCAGTGGGCGTGGCTGTCGAGCTCCCACAGGCGGCGCCGGCGCGAGCCGCTGACGGCAGGTTTCAAGCTCAACACCGTGGCGCAGGTTTCGTCCGTGGCCTGGCGCACCAGGGTTTCGAGTGGGTTGGGGTCGGGTTGGCACATGGTTGATCTCCTGTGGGGTACGCCGTCAGTCGTGGCGGCGGGTGACCAGATCGCAGCGAAGACGCTCCAGCATGGCCAACGGGATCAGGCGGCGAAACGCGTACGGGTCGTGTGCGCAGCCGAGCGTGGCACTGGCGCCGGCGAGCAGCGCCACACGCAGCGGTGCCGGAAACTGGAAGCGCAGAAAGTGCACCGCCGAGGGCCGCGTGAGGTGGCGGTCGGGCAGGTCTTCGTTGGCCTGCGCCAACACACGCGGGTGGTGGGGCAGCTCGATGTAGAGCCGGTGCGCGGCTTCGTTGAGCTGGGGCAGCTCGCGCGCGCGCTCTTGGGCGTCGGGCAACTCGATCAGCAGCGTGGCCTTCCAGTTGTTGCCGTCGGGCAGCAAGTGGGCGTAGGTGTCGGTCTCGTGCTGCAGGTTGGCGCCGGGCTCGGTGCGCAGCACCTCTTGAATCTGGTGGTGCACCGTCAGTTCGTCTTCGAACTGCAGCCTCATGCGGGGCCCCAGCGAGAGGCTTCGCTCACGCCGGTGGGCGATCAGGGTTTGCCGGTGGTTTTGACGCTCGCGGGCAGGCGTTGCGTATAGATGGGCCATGGTCCAGTCCGTCTTCTTGAGGGAAGCACGGCTGGCGGTGAGGCTGGCGTATGCGGGAGCCTGACGCGAAAAATAACGGGCCGCAAAGCGGCCTTGGTGTCAGGGTGAAGGCATTTTTATGCGAATGGTTCTCATTTGCAAGATTCTGCCCCCGGAACTGGGAGGGGGATCATTCTTCCAATTCCGCCTTCGCCATCTCGACATCGAGCCGTTCCATCGCGTCCATCGGCTCGCAGGCGGCTGCGTCGGCGTAGAGCTTTTCGGCCTCTTTCATCTTCTTGTCGCCTTCCAGCATCACCAGGCCGTTGGCGTACTCGACCATGGCAATCGCCGACGTGGGGTTGAGCTTGAGGGCGGTCTTGAAGTTGGTGAGCCCGGTGTCCTTGCTCGCACCCTGGGTGCGGCCGAGCAGCGAGCCCACCTTGTCGATCACCTCGGCGTGGAAGGCACCCAGCGTGATGTGCGCATCAGCATGTTTCGGCTGCAGTTGGATGGCGGTTTCGAGCGCGGCCTTGACCTTGCTGCCCAGGCCCTGCGCCAGGGCCTTGGCCACGCTGATGCCCTGGCTGTAGCGGCCCAGCGCGTAGGCGATCTGGTAGTGGGCGTTGGCGTTTTTCGGGTCTTCGGTGGCCTGCGCCTCGGCGCGGCTCGCCACTTCGAGGAAGAGCGCGAACTTGGTCTTTTCGCTCTTTTCCAGGTAGTTGGCGTAGATGGTTTGCGCCTTGTTGGCCACGGTGATGCCCGCGCCACCGGCCTTCAGGCCCGCTTCGGTGGCTTTTTGAAACTCGCCTGCGTGAAACAGCGCCCAGGCGGCCAACACCTTGTCGTCTTTGGGCAAAGGCTCGGCATCGCCGGCATGCAGCCGCGCCCATTTCTTCTTCAGCGTCGCGGCGTCATAGGTGTACTCGGCAGCGTCGTAGGGAAAGGCGGTCCACTTGGCCATGGTCGTGTCTCCGGTGGTGGGGGTCAGGGCTTTGGGTCGGTCATACGGGGACGTCGTCGTGGCGCGAGTTAAAAGCGTATGGCTATTATGCGCTGATTGTTTCGGATGCGAACGGACCGCATGGGATGCAGGTGTTTGACCTGCGCCAACTGCGGAATGTGGTGAATCCGCCCAAGACGTTTGTGGAAACGGCGCATTATGCGGGCTTTGCCAACGGGCATACGATTACGCTGAACGCGGATGCGGGGTATGTGTTTGTGAACGGCACGAATACGTGCGCGGGCGGTCCGCACATGATTAATGTGAGTGACCCACTGCATCCGACGTTTGCGGG